>JAQUCE010000065.1 GCA_028686345.1 Kiritimatiellia bacterium | reverse complement strand
TACGCAAAATCGGGGATCGACAACCGCACCCGCCGAACTCTATAATCCCGAATTATGGCAGTACGTTATACAGATTGAATTTGGACGGTAACAAGCGGATAATACGGTGCAACTGCGGGATTTAACAGCTTGCTCTTTGCTTTCTGGCCGATTATTGAGAAGCACTTACTCCGCCAGGTGCCCGCGCTCAATCCAGCCGCGCTGACCCGCGGATTCGACTCTGATCCACCCCTCGGCGCTCTCCAGCGCCCGCACCTTGGTGGAGGTGCGCAGTTGCATGATGACCGGTGATGTGATGGATGGAGCCAGATAAACCGGGGTTGTCTGCTGCAGCTCTATCTGAACCTCCGGCTCATGGCGTGCGGCTTTGAAGGCCGCAATTGCTCCGGTTGCCAGGATGAGAGTGACCGCGGCGAACGCCAGCCATTTGTGAATCTTTATCAGCACCAGAAAAGCGAAGGAGGCCACCAGAATGAAGAGGCAGCCCACAATGGCGGGCAGGATCTGACGGAACAGTTCGTTCACCTCATGGATGTTGATTGAGGCGGCGGATGTGAGCGCTGCAACTGGATCGCGCTCGGTTGAGATGACCTTGATCTGATTGGTGGCAATGTTGTTTGCCGCAGCTAAAAAATGCAGCTTGAACTGCGGAGAAGTGGAGCTCTCATACTGCTCGCTCTGCGGGTTGAAATAGTTGAACCGGGCCGCGCCGATTGCGAGCGCATTGGTTGTCAGAGGTATGATAATCTGTTCAGTTGTGATGCGGTGATCCTGGCGCAGGCTCTCTTTGGCAGGGTAAGATTTGAACTCTCCGGATAGCAGCGGGGGGGGCATGGGGGCGTTGTTCAGCCAGCCCGCTCCACTCAGTTCCTGTTTGAGCGTGATGATGTCACCAGGGCGCACCCGGGTTTTAGAGAGGGTGGCTTGCAGCTTAAAAGTACCGATTGCCCCGCTGAAATCCGCGGGCCGCCCGAGCTGCGGCAGCTCCTGGATGATCAGTTTGAACGGAGCGATGCGGAGCTGACCTGAGGATGAGCTGGAGAATGAGAAGAAGCTGCGCGAGCGGCGCTGTACCACGTTGCAGGTAAGAATTGGGCTGAACTGCAGGGAGAGGCTTTTGTGACAACGCGCACGGGCGTGAAAGCTGAGAACATCGGCGGCCTGCCCCTCGCTTGTTTTATGGCTGCGGCGGCCACCTTGTTCAAGTTGGCCCAAGGTGATAAAGGAGGGGTCGCTCGGAAACCCCTGAATGCGGATGTTTTCGATCTCCTGTCCTGGCGTGATCTCCACCTCAAGGAAGATCTCAAATGGCTGGTTGACATATATCTTCTCGGGTTTGGTGTAGATACGACCCGAGATTAACTCGCCCGCTGCCAGATAGAGCGGCAAGAGGGTGAGAAGAAAAATTTTCACTATCTGCAACCTCATGGGTGCTCCTCCGAATTTGAGATAACAGTGCTTGAAAATTGAGCCGCAGCCCATAAGGATTTACTGTGCTTCTCCTGCAGCAGGGTGAAGGCCGCCGAGCTGGAGAAGATTAAACAAATAAGGGCGCCGGTGATCATGCAGGTCTCGGAGAGGGTTAAAACCAACTGCAAGGAGGTGTTGAGCGAACGTTTGCGCAAACGATAGAGCAGGATGCCGGCCCACAGCAGGGACCAGCCAGTGAGTGCAATGGTGATTCGCGCCCGGGCCGGGATGCCATAGTGCCAGAAGAAAGCGGTGCGGTACCACGGCAGCTCCACGATTGCGCGCTCTGTCTGGCGCGCCATGATCGCGATCAGCCCCTTTTTGATCTCGGGTGTTGTGCCGCTGTAGATCTCCGCGCGCTTAAACGCGGCGGCCGCATGCGCCAGGTCACCACCCATGGTCAGTGCCACACCGAGGTTGTTCAGCAGCGGGGCGTTGACCACCCCGTCACGCAGCAGACGGTGGTAGCTCTCGGCAGCTTTGAGATAACCGCCGGGCTCCTCCGCATGAATGACCTGCGTGTTGGCTTGATCCCAGATAAATTGATTGACCTCACTCTGCGCAACGGCTGAGCAGGTGCAGAAAATAAGGAGCAGAACGCAGAGTGCAGAGCGCAGAGGGGCAAACCGAAGCAGGGAGAAGCGGTTGCTGCCGGGCAGAAACGCGGCGTTTCGGGGGGGTGAGCAAAGTTTGATGGTCGTAAGTTTTTTCATAGCTTTGTCTCCGCTGTACTTGACGGGGAGTGTTGCAGCGCAGCATCAATGGCTTTTAAAGAGGCAATGCAATCGGCCCGCATCTGATCGCGGGGGCTCTCTTTGCCCGGCTTATACATGGCCTCATCCAGCCTGTCGATTAGCTGGCTGAACGCACTGCGCTCGGCGAGCGGGAGTTGCCAGTCGCGCAGCACTGTTTCGATCTCAATCCCTGTCAGGCTCTGACCAGCTGTATCCAGCCGTTGAGAGAGGTAGGAGCGCACAGCTTGCGCTAATTCGGCGCTGCTCTGCGCATGGCGGATGGTTCGTAAGGCTTTTGCAAGCGCGCCGGATTTGACGCGTCGAGCTTTGAAAAATTTGATCGCTCGCACCAGTGGGCGGAGCAGCGCAAACAGCAGTGTCAATAGAGGCATTCCCAGCAAAAGCGGCAGCAGAAGCTTCATCTCAGGGATTAGTGAGCCATTTGTGACACCCTCAGGGGTTAAGGTTATGCCGCAGGGCATGGGCATGGCCCTGCGCACCTCGATCACACCGCCAGCTGCCGCGTCTTCCATGGAGGCTACCTGGGTGGTGGCTTCGGCCTGAATTGGCAGCGGCGCGGTGGTGATGGTCTTATAGGCCCGCGCATCTGAATCGTAATAGGCAATCTTGATCGGCGGAAATTCCAGCGTGCCGGCCACAGTGGGGCGCACGCGGTAGGTGAAGCGTTTGCCTTTGGGCAGGGTCTCGGTTTTGACATTTTCGTCATAGATTCTGAAATTCCGCGTAAGATCTGGCTGCAGGCTCAACGTTGGGGTGCGTAGATTGGTGATGCTGATATCGCCTGTGATCTCCAGGGTCAGCGTTAAGGGGTCGCCAACCTTGCAGAGGGTTGTATCAAACTGGGCGGTTGCCAGCATGTTCCTGCCAACCGAGCCGATAAAATACTCTGGCCGGCCTTGATCAGGCGGCGGTGTGACGCGCACGGTGACAGCGCCGCCAATGGCATAGATATCCTCAAACACGGCTTCGCGTTGCGCTGTGACATCAGAGATTACCTGCCCCTTGAATGTGACAGGTCCGAAGGTGTGTTCACCCTCACCCGTGGCGGTGTAATTCAGTTTCAGTGTGTATTCACGGTAGTGCTTGCCGTTGATCTCAACCTTGGTGCGGGGGAGGCGGAAGCGGATCGGGCGCGCTTCAAACGGGTCACTGTTAAAAAACGAACCAAAGCCCATGCCCCGGGATTTGTAGTTGTTAATGGCGAACGAGGGTTCGCGCCCGCTCTGATCAATCAGGGCGTTAAGGATCGGGTTTAGGTCAGGGGCAACGAGAGTGGTTTTTCCCTCGCGGATTTCAAGAAAATCAGCTGTGATCTGGGGCAGGTTGCTCGCATGAAGGGGCTCATTGCTCTGGCTGTAGGGCTCAGGCAGCTCCTGAACGGCAACCGAGAGCGTGATGCTGAAAGGCTCTTCAACCAAGACCGACTCAGAGGAGGCTTTCACGGTGACGATCACCCGCTCCTGCTTTTCAACACCTTTGACCTGCACTGTAACACCATTGTGTCTACTCGGTGCACCGGCGACAGTGACAATAATCGGGCCGGTTTTATAGAGCCCTTTGTCTTTGGGTTTGATGGCGTACGAGAAAACCCTGCCCCTGAAAACTTCGCGGGTCATGCGGCCGTTAATGATTTGGATTGATGAACGGCTGTTGCTGTGCGAACCAAGCAGCACGATCTCAGCTGGATCACTGCTGGCAAAATCCGGCGGCTCAATCTCTGCATCAGCGCCGTTAACCGATAGAGTCAGGTTAAAGCTCTCGCCTTGATAGATGGAGCTGCGGCTCGACGTGACCTCCAGCGCGACTGCGCCTTGCAGCGCAATTGGAAGCAGCATCAGAGCTGCAACAAAGTATATGAGTTTAGTGTACATTTTTTGTAGCTTCTCAATAACTGGTTAGAGAGCAAAGGCACGCTTCCGTCTTCAGGCTTCACAATAGCTACGCCCGGACAAGTCGAGCTTCGCTTTTACGCCGTGACAGGAAAGCGTGAACAACAAACGGCTGCGTCGTAAGGTTTGTTGTTCAGCCTTCAGGCTGCTCTCTTACCTACCAGTCTCTCTCTGACGGCAGCATGGGCAGGTTGCGAATCTGTTTCTTTTTATCCTCTTCGTGCTCTTTCTCACGCTCTAAGGCGCGTCGCAGAAGTTCCTGCACATCCTCGGGCGGCTGCTCCTGTTTCTCCTCAGGTTCAGGTTTTTGCTCCTCCTCTTTCTGCTCCTGTTCCTGCTCTTGCGGCTGTTGTTCCTGATCCTGCTGCTGATCCTGCGGTTGCTCCTGTTGCTGCTGCTGCTGGCTGCTGTCCGACGGGTTCTTGGGCAGTTTTTCGCGGATCTCCAGCAGCTCCTTATGTGCCTGCGCCCGGAGGGGCCTGGCTTCCGGGGCTGGGAGTTTTTTCTCAATAATTTCAGCTTGCAGTTTAGCCACATGGGCTGCCAGCTCCTCAATCTCAGCTTTGTCCTCAGCGGTGAAGGGGGGCATGTTGGTGTCGGATTGCGCCTGCTGAATGTACTGATCAGCCCACTGGGGGAAGCGTTCGATAAAGATCGAGGTCAGCTCATTGGCCTCGGCCTGCGAGTCACGCGCTTCCAGATAACGGCGGTTGATCTTAGCGAGGGTGTTGCTTTGGCAGATGATGTCCTCGTCAATCACAGCGTTGGGGGGAGCGACCATCTTCCAGAAGTTGTATACCAGCGGCTCAATCTGCGCCGACTCCCCGGCGGCCTCTGGCATAAGATCTTCAAAGGCGGCGGTGATGCCGGCCATGCTGTCGCGTCCCAGCTCGATCTGCTGGTTCAGCATGGCTTGATCCTGTTGATTGGTAACGGCCTGCAGCAGCTGTTGTTTCAGTGGAATCCATAGATCAGCGTTTTTCTTCTGACGTTGCGCCAGTGCCTCCGATTTTTGAATCAGAGTTGGCGCCGCGTTGGTGAAGGTGGTGTAGCCCTCATCCATGATCGCGCGCTGTTCAGCGAGCATGGTGCCAATCAACTGCTCCGGCTGACTCTGGCCGTGTTCTTTCATGACCGCGGCGATATGGGCATTGACCCGCAGCTCCTGAAGCGGATCAACGGCGCGGGTCAGGTTGCGGTTGCGGCGTTCATCCTCGGGTGCTTCGCGTAGGGAGCGCTGGAAGCTCTTGGCAGCCTCCTCCATCTGCTTGAGTTTGGCGGCGGGATCTTCGGCACTGCTCTCGGCGTGCGCCTGATCGTAGAGAATCTTGCCCAGCAATTCGCCGGCCCGTGCCCCCATTGTCTTTGAATGGAGTAGCGAGCGCAGGGTGTTGCAGGCATTGGTGGTGTCGCCATCCTGATACCAGGCATAGGCAGCATTGAAGCGGTAGCGCTCAGCCTCCTCCAACTGCGCACCGCGTGCGGCGGAGAGGAAGCCTTCGGCCGCTGTTGAATAATCACCGCGCTTCAGCCAGCTCTGCGCCTGGCGTGCACCAGCACGCCCTGGCTCAACCACAATCGGTTCTTTTTTTTCAACAGTTGGCTCAGCTGTGGCAGCCTCTGAGGTTAGATTGGTGGCGGCAGGCAGCGTGAGTGTTGGCAGCAGAGTAAGCGCGAGGGCGAACACGGTGGTTGCAGCAGCGCGCTGACTTCGCTTATGGGTGCCGTGCAAGCGTCCACGGCTGAACCAGGCCGCCAGCAAAAGCAAGAGGGTTGAGGGCAGCAGAAATAGCTGGTAGCGCTCCTGGTAGCGGTTCTCGATCACCTCCTGCTGCTCTTTGGCTGCTATCTGCCGCAGGTGCCTGCGGTAGATAGCACCCAACGTGGTGTGAGCTGTGCCAGCTGTTCCCAGTGGGATATAGCGCCCATTGGAGGCATTGGCTATGGCGGTCAGGGTTTGTTCCATTAGTTTGGTGGTTACAACCTGTCCTTTGAATTTGACGACGCCGGAGTTATCTTCCATGGGGATCGAGGTGCCCGCTGGATCGCCAATGCCGACTGTGAAGATAGGAATCCCGCGCTTGCCAGCCTCGGCAGCGGCTTCCAAGGCGCCGCCGGCCAGGTCATCGCCGTCGGAGATCAGCAGGATGGCGTTGTACTCATCAAGCGCATGATCCAGTGCCTCCAGAGACTTTCGAATCGCATCGCCCAGATTGGTCTCACCGCGGGGGGCGGAGTCAATGGAAACACCGTCGAGCGCCTGGCGTAGAAATGTGTAATCAGTTGTCAACGGACAGATAATGTTGGCCATTTTACGGAAGGCCAGCAGCGCGGCGCGATCGCCCTGCAGCTCTTCAATCAGGTCAATGATATCGGTTTTCGCCCGTTCCAGTCGGTTGGGGTGAACATCGCTGGCCAGCATGGAGCGCGAGACATCCAGGGCGATCACCAGATTGCGTCCACGGGTGAAGACCTTTTCGTCCTTTCGGCCCCATTGCGGACGCGCTGCCGCAAAGAGCAGCAAGGTGAGAGCACTCATCACCAGCGCGAACTGGGTATAGAACTGCGCCTGGTGGCTAGCTGGCATCAGTTTGCTCTGCAGTGTCGGCGCAATCAGATTCGATAGCGCGCTCTGCGAACGGCGGTAGAGCCATAGCCAGAGCGCCCCGATCACAGGCATCGCCGTTAAAAGTAATAACAACCATGGATATACAAAACGCATTATTTTTCTGTCCTTTTTTTGTCGTCTCTTTCGCGCATCACTGATCACTGTTACTTGATCAGGATTATGATTAAGATTGTGATTAGGAGGGAGCGAATCCTAATCCCAATCCTAATCCCAATCTTTATCCTTTTCGATCACTCTTAAACCTAAGTCCTAAATCCAAATTCCAAATTCAAAACCCTAAACCCCAATCATCACAGCATCCGCCGCGTGAGGTGCATATTCAGTGTCAGGGCACAGGCGGTCATCAAGGCGCCCCACAGCAGCAGCGCGGCAAAGTGTTCGTCATAGCGCTCGTGGATCTGGCGTTCGATGCGTGTTGTTTCGAGTGAGCTGATCTCCTCCAGCGCAGTTTTCAAGCCATCGTTGTCGCGCACGCCGAAATAGCGCCCGCCGGTTTTAGCGGCAATAGACTTGAGCTGACTTTCGTCAAAGGACATGTCAGCGTAGCTGATAACCTCACGGCCCAGCATGTCGCGGGTTTTAAAGGGCGCGCGATTATTGGAGCCAACGCCAATGGTGTAAACCTTGATGTTCATCTTGGCCGCTGCCTCAGCGGCTTGCTCGGGGGTGATAATGCCGGTGTTGGATTCGCCGTCGGAGAGCAGAATGATAATGCGGGTCTTTGGCTCGGCATCCACCAGCCGCGCTACGCCGGTTGCCAGGCCGTCTCCGATCGCGGTCAGCGTCTCCTCCTGATCAATCACACGCCCGCTCTCATCCACCCGGTTGCGCGGAATCTCAACCCCTTTGAGAACATGGATTAAGGCGCGGTGGTCAGCGGTCAGGGGCGCGCGGGTGGAGGCGTAGCCGCCAAAGGTTACCAGCCCGATCAGATCATCCGGACGCGCATCCACAAATGTGACGAACATCTCTTTGACAGCATCCAGCCTGGTTTTTGTGAAGGTGCCTTTTGGGGAGAGGTCGAGAGCTTCCATTGAGCCCGAGACATCCACCACCATTTCAATGGCGATCGCGTCGATTGTCCGGTTGACCCGCGACAGGGTGGTGCGCGGACGGGCGGCGGCAATGATCATCAGCAGGGTGCCGACCAGAAAGAGCAGCGGCAGCAGGCGTGCGATCGCCACGCGCCAGCCGGCGGTTTTCAGCGGCAGGCGCGAGGCGGCGGCAAACAGAACTCCGGCTTTACGCCCTGAGCGGTAGAGTCGCCAGGCGGCGCCCCCCCAGGGGAGCAGCAATATAAAGGCAAGTGGTGTGGCAAATGATGGCATACGGTTGATCTACTTTATGTGGCTGTGTATTTCGCGGGCCGCGCTGGCGAGCAGCTCCGCATCGGATTTAATGTAGAGGCGCGCCTTTTCGGTGGCCTGATCGGTCATCTCCTGATTCGCCTTTTGTCCAGCAAATTTGACTAAGTCAGCGGATTCCAGGAAAACTTTCAGTTGGCTCAGCACCTCCGGGGTGAACGAAGGGTGCTCCGATGCGGCCGCGAGAAACTCCTCGGTGGTTTGCTCCGGCGCCCGGATGTGATGTGAGCGTTCGATGTAGCGTCTGACAACCATGGTCAGCTCAATATAAAAATCTTTGTAGAGCCCCTGACCCGGCAGATTACGCCGCAGCAGACGCTCCAACTCGGTCATAGCGCGTTCAATCGGCGACATTCTGAACTCACGCACCCGGCTTGATATCTTTGTCAGTGCATAGAGCATGGCGGCAATGGCCAGCAGCACGCCAACCCCCGCGATGATCCAGAGTGCAATGGATTTTGCCGTGGGTGCGATCCACTCCGGCTCGGGGGTGACCTCTGGTACTCCGGTGACAGGGGGGCGCTCAGCTTGTTTTGGGAAAACCACGGGTTTGGTGGCAAAGGCGAAGTTCTCAGCGCCATTGACAATGACCGCGAAAGGGGCCAGCCGGTAGCGCTCAGCAGCTGGTTCAGGGGTGAGCTTCCAACGCTGGATCTGCTGCACACGGCCGCCGGCTGCCACGGGTTCATTCGCGAAATCCTCAGCCATTGAAAAGCCTTGGAACCGCTCCTGAAGATCCGGCAGCGTGACCTTCATGGCAGCCGGGCTCTCGATTGTAATGGTCAGCATCAGATCCTTGGCTGGATCGACGATCTCGCTGTTGGCCGTCAACCTGATCGTGATCTCGCCCTGCGAGAGATCAGCGGCAAATTGCGCCGCAGCTGTGGTTGCCAACAGGGTCGCGGCTGCGAGTAGTATGTTAAGTTGTTTTCTCATGGGTTTCTATGGTTTTCTTTGACCTGGTGACCTGGTGACCTGGTATTATTGCTTCTGATCTCTTATCCTCTTCCCTTCCGGGCCCGGCGGCGGAACAGGGCGCGGACATCATCAATATATGGTTTGGCGGTTGAGAGGTGGATGAAATCCATGCCGCTGCGTTTAAAAAACTGGAGCAGTTTCGCGTGTTCGGCACGTGCCTGGCGCTTGAACTCGCGTCGTACATAGGGTGATGCGGTGTCAACTAAAAGCAGCTCGCCGGATTCCGGGTCCTGCATCTCCACCAGTCCCACATCGGGCAGCTCGAACTCACAGGGATCGGAGATCGGGCAGGCGATCACGTCGTGGCGGCGCGCAGTCACCCGTAGCTCCCTCTCGTAATCCTGATCTTGAAAATCCGAGACCAGGAAGACAACTGCTTTACGTTTCTGGACATTATTCAGGAAACGCAGCGCGGCGGTGATATCAGTGCCTTCGCGGGTCTCGTCAGCTGCCAGAACCTCGCGCACCAGCCGCATAACCGCTGTGCGCCCTTTGCGCGGCGGGATGGATTTCAAGATCCGGTCGCTAAAAAGAATCAGCCCGATTTTATCCTGATTGCGGATGGCGGTCATGGCCAGCAGGGAGGTGATCTCAGCGGCCAACTCAGATTTGGAGCGGGTGCCTGAGCCGAAAATCTGCGAACCAGAGACATCCACCAGGAAGATCACTGTCAACTCACGTTCCTCCGAGAACCGTTTGATATGCGGTTCACCGGTGCGGGCGGTGACATTCCAGTCAATTGAGCGCACGTCATCGCCGGGAACATAGGGGCGTACTTCGTCGAACTCCACACCTTGGCCTTTAAAGACAGAGTGGTAGTCTCCGGCCAAGCGGTCGTCAATTAAATGCGAGGTCAGGATCTTGATCTTACCGACCTGCTTCATAAGTTCTGTTGTATCAATAGCCATAGCGGTAGTTCACATTTTTTATGTCTGCTTTTTATCTCTCACAGAGTTTTCAGAGTCCTTCTCAGAGTTTCCCTGGCAAAGACTCAAAGGCACCAAGCCGGTACTCTCCGTGCCTCTGTGAGAGATCATTTATCCTTTTAATCCTGAGCCCTGAGCCCTGAGCCCTGACCCCTGAACCCTGCCTCCTGTCCCCTGCCCTCACGGTACCGGGATTGCGTTGAGGATGGTGGTGATCACATGGTCGGTGGTGATCTCTTCGGCCTCGGCCTCATAGGTCAGCATGATGCGATGACGCAGCACATCGTGGGCGATCTCTTTGACATCCTGCGGGGTGGCGTAGGCCCGTCCGTTCATCATGGCATTGGCGCGCGCGGCGATATTGAGGCAGAGCGTGGCCCGCGGGGAGCCGCCCATCTGAATCTGCGCTGCCAGCTTGGGGAGATTAAAAGCTCCGGGGGTGCGGGTTGCAAAGACAATATCCAGGATGTAATCGCCGACCTTTTCATCGCAGTACACCTGATCAAGGGTCGCGCGCAGTGCGTTGATCTTCTCTTCCGTGACGATCTGCTTGACTGTTTGAACCTGCTTGCCGGTGAAGCGGTTCATGATACGGCGTTCATCCTCGCGGGAGGGGTGGGTGATAACGCACTTGAGCATAAAGCGGTCAACCTGGGCCTCTGGCAGCGGGTAGGTGCCCTCCTGCTCAATCGGATTCTGAGTGGCCATTACGAGGAAGGGGTTGGGGAGCGCATAGGTGGTGTCGCCAATGGTTACCTGGCGCTCCTGCATGGCCTCCAGCAGCGCGCTCTGCACCTTGGCTGGCGCGCGGTTGATCTCATCCGCCATCAGTAAGTTGGTGAAAACCGGCCCCTTTTTCGGAAAGAAGGTGGCATCTTTCGGGTTGTAAATCATGGTGCCGATCACATCCGCGGGCAGTAGGTCAGGGGTGAAAGAGATTCGCTGGAATTGGAGGCCCAGCGCTTGCGCGAGGGTGCTGATGGATAATGTTTTCGCCAGACCGGGAACGCCCTCCAGCAGGATGTGTCCGCCAGTGATCAGCGCAATGATCAGGCGATCAATCAGCTTCTCCTGGCCCACAATCACCTTGTTGATCTCATCCCGGATGGCGGTGATCGTTTCCGCCTGTTGACCGATAATATCTGTTGCTTTTTGAATGTCCATATTTTTATTACCTGTTGTTGGAGTGTTAATCCTAATCTTAATCCTTGTCTGAGTCTTTGTTTTTCCGCTTTGTCGTTAACTTTGTCGATCCTTCTCGCTCATTTGTTTGCGACAAAGTTCGCGACAAGGTTCGCGACAAAGTTTATTCAGAACTCGGGGTCGGCATCGGAATCGGAATCGAAGGGCAAAAAGGATCGACTTGGCGACTTCACGACTTCCGACTCCGATGCTGCCTAACTTCGAGTTACCCCCGGGTTTTACGAGCCGCCGCACAGGGGCTCGCATAGGGGTCTGGAACAGCGGCTTACTGCGGCTCTTCCGACTTCAGCTCCGGCTCCGTCTCCGGTTTTTCCTCCTCCTTTATCTTCACAAAATCAGCGCGTGTTTTAAGCATGCTGTCAGCCTTGTGCGAGGGGATGACATAGTTCCATTTTGAAGTGCGCTCATTAAAGGTGTCAATCTTGGCTTTTAAGCCAGCATTGATGGTTTCATTGGTGCCTTGCGGAGTGAACACAGCGGTGATCTTCATATAGCGCTCTGAACCGCCGGGCATCTGATTACCGATTGAGGCAGTATAGCTTTCACCGTTTTTAAGGGTGGCTTTGAAGACCGTGCCGGTGGTAAGGCCCAGATCATCAGCGCTCATGGCTGGATCAGCCAGGGTGTTAAACGAAAGGTAGCTCAAAGCTGACTCCAACGAGTATGATTTGGAGGTGTCGAACTCCTCCTTCTCGCTCAGCCCCGCCATCTCCCAGCCACTCTCTTTTTTGGAGAGGATGACCGCGTTGCCGCCTTGCATAATGGCAATGCCATTGATGTCAGCGGAGGGAATGTTGATGATCTCAGTGTCGGCCCAGTTGGCCGGGCTTGCGGAGATGTTACTGAGTGTCTCTTTCACCAGATAGGCTTTCTCTGTACCGCCTAACGAGAGATAGCGTCCGTCAGGGATCGGGCCGCCGCCATACATGGCCATCTGGCCTGTGGCTTCGCGGCTGCGCTGCTCGCCAATGCGCAAGGCAGCCAGCGACTTACCGGCACTATCCTGCAAGTCCAGCAGGTCGGCGTTCTCCACCCTTGAGAGTGGTGCGCTCCCGCCGATTTTTATTTCTTTTAACATCAGCAGCCGCTCGCGGATCTTGGTGATGTCGGCAGGGTAACCGTACAGTGAGGGGATGATCCAGCCAGTGTCCGTGCTCGCCACTGTCAGCTTGGCACCATCCTTTTGTTGGAATTCAACCCTCTGAACTTTAGTTAGGTCAAGTTGCGGCAGGAGCAATTGCCCGGTTTCAGGGGGTGTTTTGACCCTTTTGCTGTTGTTGCTCATAACTGCGGCAAGGCCCAGAATCACAGCGGCGGCTGCCAGTAAAATTAGTTTATTTCTATTCATCTCTTTAAATCCTTAACTTATTTGATTTTCTTGCGTCTGACACCGCGGAAAATTCCAAACGCGATGACCAGCAGCGGGATCAGCCCGATATTAACAACCTTGACCGTGCGCCCTAGATTTTCGATCTCCCGATTGAGGTTTTTGCGCACATTCTTTAGCTGGACCTGCGTGTCCGCCTGCTGCTTGCGGAAAGTCTCCAGCTCCCGCTGTTGATCTTGCGAGAGGATCAGCCGCTGGTTGCCGGTTTTTTGTTGTTGCAGCGCTTGCAGTCTCTGCTGGGTCTCCTGCAGAGCTGCCTGAAGTCTTTCCTCCTCAGCCTGCCACTGCTTCATGGCCTTGGCTTCCAGCTCATCCACCTTGGTAAAGGGGCGGTTGAAATGGCCCCGTGAGCGCACCCCGATCAGCTCCTCGCGTCCGGCGAATTGCTCAACAGTGTTGGCAAAGAGGGTCAGGTTGTTGTTGATGGGTTGGGCGATACGCCCGAAGAGCGAGTTGACAAGCTGTACGCAGAAGCGGTCGCTCAGGAAGTCGACATCACCGAAGACCATGGCTGTGCTGTTGCCGGAGAGCAGTACGTTCTCGACCACGTTGGTTTCGGATTCAATTTTGCCGTCAGGAAAGGCTGACTTAAAAGTTCCCTGCAGACGCACAGCCATGATCCGCTGTTTGTTATCCGGCTTGAGCTGTGGCCGCATGGCGCTCACGCCGAACTGCACATTCCGTTGATCAACCAGGCAGGCGTTGTCGGATGATGATGTGATGATCGGGGTAAAGGTCAGCTCAGCAGCGGTGTTATCTTCAAAGGCGCCGGCAAAAGGCAGCATCACCTGGGTGAGCTGGGCAGTTAGCAGGTCGTTCTTGGCTAGATTCTTCGCAGAGAGCGAGAGGAACGCCGGGTTGTCCTCCACCTGGCCATTGCCGCCGCTCAGTTTGGTGGCGCTGCTCAAGTCGGCAACCACCTTGGAGGTGTCAAAGCCGAGCCCCCAGGTGTCGAAGAGCTTACCGAGGGTTGACGGGCCGGGCTGGCCGGCGCCCATCTGCGCCATCATCGGGTTCTGCTGTCCGCTACTTTCAAAATCCGCCACGCTGAAAGGATCCACGCAGGCGATTAAACGTCCGCCCCGCATCACAAACTGGTCGATGGCGAAGAGTGTTTTATCGGTGAGTTCCTTGGGGTGGATCACAATCAGGGCTTTGATATCCGGATCAATCGCATCGCTGTCGGTTGCCACCTCGCGTACGGCGTAATCCTTGCGCAGATCCTGAAAGGCTGTCCACCCCGGATCTTGCGGCATGCCGCGCTGCATCATCATCGGGTTAGGCGGAGTTCCGAGCACACTCAGCGAACTCATGACACCCAGAACCGGTTTCTCAGGCCAGGCCGCACGGGTGATCAAACGCGTGATGTCATATTCCAGCGTTGATTCAGTGCGCGGCGAGAAGCCTGCGATCACCTCTTCGGTGTCGCCGCTGATTGCTACCAGACCAAAGTAAACCGGCTGTCCCAGCATGGATGTCTGCTGGGGTTCAATGCCGTAACGCTGGGCCCACTCTTCAGCATCAGAGTCGGGTTTGGTGTCGAACGCCTCGAGCGCGACGCGCCCTTTGCCGGCAATCTGATACTCCTTGAGCAGATCCTGCACCTGGTTGGCATAGGTTTTCAGAGCCATGGGCATCTCCGCCGAACTGGAGCTGAAATAAAATTTCAGTGTTAGATCCTGCTCCAGTTTGCTGAGAATCTCTTTGGAGCCTTTGGAAAGGGTGTAGAGTTTTTCAGCTGTTAAGTCCATACGGAGGCGCAGGTTGGAGATAATCAGGTTAACCGCGCCGATGATCACCAGCAGCAGTATTAATCCGGCAATGCCGCCGCTGATCTTTGAAAATACAGAATTTTTGTTTTTTAACATTTTACAATTCCTTTGGAAATCGAGGTTAAGAGGCTTTGCGGCTGTCGGTGACAAAATGCGCCGCGCTCAACATAAACACCATGACACCGATGTAATACCCGACATCAGCAAAGTCAATCACGCCGCGCCGCATGGCGTCAAAGTGCTGCATCAGCGAGCAGGAGGCAATGCCGTTCACAATCGATGCCGGAACTCCCCACTGGGCAATCGCATTGATCACCGGGTCAAATCCGATCATCAGCATGAACAGGATAATGGTCAGCGCGATCACAAAGCCGATCACTTGGCTGCGTGAGAGTGCGGAGGCAAAGACCCCAATTGCCACGCAGGCCCCTGAGAGCAGGAACGCACCGAGATAGCCGCAAAAAATCGCGCCAATATCGGGGGAGCCCAGCCATAGGGTGGTAAGCACAATCGGGAACGTCAACCCCAGTGCAATACCAATAAAGGCCCAGGCAGCCAGAAACTTGCCGACCAGCGCCTCCATTAAGGTAATAGGCAGGGTCAGCAGCAGTTCAATCGTGCCTGTGCGGCGCTCTTCAGCCCACAGCCCCATGGTGGAGGCGGGAATCAGCAGCAGGTAGACCCAGGGCAGCAGCAGAAAGAAAGGTGTCAGGTTGGCCTGGCGCCTCTCGTAAAACATGCTTAATCCAAAGGTCAGGAATCCCACCAGCACCAGAAAAGCCACGAGGAACACGTAGGCCACAGGCGAATCAAAATAGGACTTGAACTCTCGTTTGAAAATGGTACTCACGTTTTTACATTTAGCCATTGCTCTTCTCCTCTATCAGTGTCAGGTTGCGGAAGACCATATCAAAACGGCCCTGCGGATCTTGAGCCCGCAGTTCAGCGGGTGTGCCGTTGGCAACCAGACGTCCGTTGGCAATAATGATGGCGCGGGAGCAAACCGCGTCCACCTCTTCCAGGATGTGCGTTGAGACAATGATCACCTTGTCGGTGGACATCTCTTTGATCATCTGGCGCACAACAAATTTCTGATTGGGGTCCAGTCCGTCAGTGGGTTCATCCATAATCAGCACCTGCGGGTCATGCAGGATTGCCTGGGCAAAGCAGGTGCGCTGGCGGTAACCCTTGGAGAGGTTCTCAATGGCGCGGTTATAAACTGGTTCGAGTCGGCTCTTGGCAATGGCCTCGTCCACCTTTGTTTTTAAGAGACGGCCTTCATAACCTCTGATTTTTCCGATGAAATTCAGAAATTCGGTCACCTTCATGTTGTTGTACAACGGGGCGTTTTCCGGCAGATACCCAATGCAGCGCTTGGCCGCCACAGGCTCTTCGACAATGTCGTGGCCGCAGATTGTGGCTGTGCCTGATGTTGGCGGCAGAAAGCCGGTGATCATACGCATTGAAGTTGATTTTCCTGCGCCGTTGGGCCCCAGGAATCCAAGCACCTCTCCTTTTTTGACGGTGAAAGAGACATCTTTGACCGCCTGGATTGGTCCGAAGTTTTTTGTAAGATTACTTACGGTCAGCATCCTTTATCCTCATTTATGTTTGTTGTCATCATAGTTTGCAATTACTTTTTAAATGGTGCCATAATAAGTTGTCCATTTCCTACATCCGCAACTCAGAAAAATACCAAAAACTTTCATTTTTGTCACCTCTGAAGCGAAAAATCACAATTTTAAAGAATTTAGAATTCAGAAACCAGAATATAAACTCACGCAACTTGCGCAGCTACCTCCTGCCTCCTGCCTCCTAGTGCTAATACGGCAGCTCATGCTCCTTGATCTTACGCTGAATGGTGCGGCGCGAGATACCCAGTTGCTCAGCGCTCAGGGTACGGTTGCCGTTGTTGGTTTTCAGCCGCTCTTCAAGGATAATCCGTTCAATCTGATTCAGCGTCATCTCCTTGGGAAACCGCAGCCCGTCAGTTTCAGGCACATCCGGCTCGCTCGCTCTGTGGCGGGCTGAGGTGCGGGGCAGGTTCATCGACTCGGCACTCAGCACGCCCCCCGGAGAGAGCAGCACGGCGGACTCCACCACGTTCTTCAACTGACGCACATTGCCTGGCCAGTTGTAGGCTTCCAGCACCTCATAAAAATCGGGTTTAACTGAGTTGACCTGAATGTTGTTGTCAACGCTCGCCGCGGCGATAAAACGATCAGCCATCAGGCGTATATCAGCCACCCGCTCCCGCAGGGGGGGGATCTCAAGCGAGACAACATTCAGCCGGTAGAGCAGGTCCTCGCGGAAGGTTCCCTCCTCCACCATCTCTTCCAGCTCTTTGTTGGTCGCCGAATCCAAGCGTACATCGACGTTGACGGTCTCTTTGCCCCCCACGCGCCGGACCCCCTTAAGCTCCAGCGCCCGCAGCAGTTGCACCTGCACTGCGAGCGGGTCATCGCCGATCTCATCCAGAAAAAGAGTGCCCCCGTCCGCCCTTTCGAATGCTCCCTTATGGGTGTTGACCGCGCCGGTGAAAGATCCGCGCTCATGGCCGAAGAGCTCTGATTCCAGCAGGTTTTCGGCAAATGCGCCGCAGTTGACCGCCACAAAGGGGCCGTCGGCGCGCACTGAGTCAACATGCAGGGCGCGCGCAACCAGCTCCTTGCCTGTGCCGCTTTCACCGCGCACCAGAACTGTGGCCGCGGTGTCTGCCAGAGCCTCGATCTTTGTTAAGACACTCTTCATGCCTTTGGATTCAGCGATGATCGAGGAGGTGGCGTAACGTTTTTTGATGGTGCGCGAGAGGGTGTCAACCTTTTTACGCAGCAGGGAGGTCTCATAGGCGCGCCTGAGTTTTGATTGTATGTCATCAATGTCCAGCGGTTTTGTGACATAGTCATAAGCGCCCTCACGCATGGCGCGCACACCGGATTCAACCGAGCTGTAGGCTGTCATGATGATCAGGGGAATCGAGCTTTTAAAGTTTTTAACGCGTCGCAATACTTCAAATCCGTCGATGTCGGGCAGCACCAGGTCGCTCAGCACAATATCCGGCAGGGAGGCGCGGAAGATCTCAACCCCCTTGATGCCGGTCGCGGCGCAGAGGGTCTCAAAACCAGCGTCCTCAGCCACATCTTTGACAGACATCATATTGTCGGGGTCATCTTCGATAATTAAAATTGTCGGTTTACTGCTCATTATTTTTTACCATTTCATTTTTTACCCAAAACATCGCTGTTACGCCACATTCTTTCACTCCATTCCAAACGAAATTTCATGTGCCAGCTGGATGCTTGCACTACTTCATTATCATGCCAGCACGCCAGCGCTCACGCACTCGCGCACTGCAGAACTCTCCGCTGCCGGCAATGACAACCTGAAGGTTGCTCCCGATGTTTTATCGCTGTCAACCACCGAGATCTCACCATCGCAACGCTGGATAGCTGTTTTAGCCAGAAAGAGCCCCAGTCCTGTGCCTTCGGGTCTGCCGGTGACAAACAACTTGAAGATCTCCCTGCGTTGTTTGAGAGGAATCCCGGGACCTTGGTCACTGATCTCGAGTAAGACCCGGTTGCCAACGCTCCCGGCTGTGATCAATATGCGTCCCTCCGGCGGTGAAAACTGGATGGCATTCATAAGCACGTTCAACAACGCCCGTTTGAAAACAAACAGCTGTCCTCGGGGCGATGGCAGGTCAGCGGGGATCTCGGTTTGAACTGATATGCCAGCCTGTTCAAGCCGCGGTGTCAATATCTCGACGCACTCCGTGACCGCCCGCGACAGATCAAGCTTTCCCGGCACCTCATCTGCGGGGTTGGCCATATACAGGAACTCAGTGAACACCTTATCCATACGCCCCATGGCGCGTGAAATACGGCGGGACAGCTCAACCACCCGTTGCTCACGGAAACCATCTTCACGGGCAATTTCGCGCTCCAGCATCTGGGCATCAAGCCTGACGGCTGACATGGGATTACGGAAATCATGCAGGATTCCATTGGCCATCACCCCTGAGAAGGCCAGGTGCTCCTCCTGCCTGGCGAGTTCTTCGCGTTTACGGTCGCGGGCCAGTGCCACAATTAAGATCGCTGCCGAGAGGAGGAAAGCGGAGATCAGCAGCGTTAGGGAGAAATTAAAGAGCGAGTTGACCATCCGCAACGCAATCGCCTGCTTTTCAGTGACAGCGCTCTGCTTAAAGGTGCTCTCCAGAATGATGTTGTCGTTGGGATCCTGGGAGGTCTTGCGCGAAAAGACAAACACCGGCTCAGGCTGACCGCCAACCACAATGGTCTCGCGCGACATGATCGTCGGGTTTTGCAGAAGGTCATTGTCCAAACTCTGTTCAGGAAAGAGCGTGCTGTCAGCCTGCCGATGGAACAGTGTCAGATCTCCACTGCGGATGGATATTGATTGGATGTCTTTGCGCACAGCCAGAATGCGGTCAACCATGGAGGAGAAGGTGCGCCATTGCTCGGGAGATTGGTTGGTTGTGCAATATAAACGCGTGTGCAGTACCAGTGCCTTGAGAAGTTGGTCTCCCTGGTCAATCACGCTCTCAGTGGCTTCGACTTCGGCTGCGCGCTGATGGCGGGCTCTCAGGAGAAACAAGATGCTTCCAGCAAGCAAAGAAGCTGAAAAGATTACCGTTAAAAGGATAACTTCCAGCCGCATGCTTGATTGATTGTGGTTAAGCAGTCTACTCAGTTTCATTCTTGTGCCCATATTAGCAAAGGGTGTGCCATTGCCAAGTAAAGCGTGTATTGTACACCATTAAGCAAAACCATAGCAAGCTCGATGTGACATAGTGACGCGCTCCACGTGTCATGGTGGCGCACCCTTGTTGATTTTAACGCTCTGAGAACTGCTTTGCCCCTATGGCACAACATTTGCATAAACAAAAGCACGGATTGTCGGAGATTTAATGTGAGAGTATTGAAAGTGTTAAAAAAAACGTGGTTGCTTGTTGACACCCTGTTGATGGGCGTGATTTTTTCACTTGTCGCGTTACTTATATTTGATTTGCATGCAAGCCGAGAAACGAAGCGGCAATGTACAAGCCAGGGTTGCTCCGAGGAGCTGGCAGCTCCCCCCCGGCCTGAGCAAAGCAGGGTTGGACGCGGCAGTACAGCTGTGAGTGTGGCACCGGTGGCCTACGAGAGAGGCAGGGCAACACAGATCGCACGCAATATGGTTAGCTCAGAGGTCGCAACCCTGCCTGTCAGGCAAACTCTTGACATGCGCGAGAGGGGCAATAAGTATATGGTGAGCTTCTCACTTCCCAAAGAGGTTGGTGAGGAGGATGTATGGATTGAGGTTGCTGGCAACATCCTGACACTGGTCATAGAGACAGGAGATAAAACCTGCCTGCAACGCGTGCGGATTCCCTGCGACTTTGCCGGCGAAAGCTCGCTGAATCATTACATTTCAAATCAGTTACTGGTTGTCGAGATATCCAAGTAACTTTTCAATAATTGGCCAGACAGCAAAGAGCACGCTGAAGCGTGAACAACAAACAACTGCCCCGTAAGGTTTGTTGTCCAGCCTTTCCGTGTCCAGCGTAGCTGCGAAGCGCGAAGACGGAAGGCTGCTCCAGGGCGGGTTATTGAGAAGTGACTCTAAAGGTGATAATGGAGTAGTGCAAGCATCCTGCTTGCAGAAAACATTTTCCTTCAAGCTGGAAGCTTGAGGTACTTCATCTATAAGGAGTGAATAATGCATAAAATAGTGCACTTTGACTCCGAAAGATGGATATTTGGCAATTGTTAAAAAAACTGCTTTAAATGCTTCCACTCAACAACTTATGCAGACGACTATCTGAACTTCTTGTTTTTTGCGACAGTATTTGAGAGAATAGCAACTAAAGTTTTGATTTGATCTTAACCAACCCACCCTATGTTCGTCACCACCATATTGATGGTGAACAAAAACAGTGGTTGAAAGATCAAGTGTTATCACAGTTGAAAATCCAAGTCAGCGGGTTATCAGGTCTATATATTTATTATATCCTTTTATCGCACAACCTGCTCAAAGAGGGCGGTATTGCCACATGGCTTATTCCAAGTGAATTCTTATATACGAATTACGGGAAGGCTTTACGAGAATATTTGTCAAGAAAGGTTTCGCTGCTACGCATCCACAAGTTTGATGCTGCTGAGGTTCAGTTTGATGATGCGCTTGTCTCCTCTTGTGTGGTGACATATAAGAAAGAACCTCCCGTTGCAGGTCATAAAGTTGATTTTACAATGGGCAATTTCCATGCCCCAATCCTGCAAAAAAAAATGCCTTTTGAGGCTATCAATCCCCTGAAAAAGTGGAATTTTTACAACTCAGATAAAGATCACAATAACGATGGGATTCTTTTAAGTGACATATTTCATATAACACGTGGGATTGCCACAGGAAATAACAAATTTTTTATTCTGGAGCCAGATGATGTGCGAAAAGCTAACATCGAGCCCGACTGTCTTATCCCATTGATTCCTGGTCCGCGAGATCTGAAATCGCCTGTCATTGAAGCTGACGCACGAGGACAACCTATCGTTGAGAAAGTTCGATATCTTCTCTCCGTAACATGTTCATTGGATGAAGCCAGAGATAAGTATCCAAATGCATTTCAATATCTTATTGAACCGAAAGAACTGCGCTCTGTTCGCTTGGATACCCCGCCTTCGTGGCTTTCAATCGTCAAAGAAACACAAGCTGAGTTTTTTTATCAATCGACAATTACTTTATAACATCGGTCGACGATCATGTGCGACGATGTTGGTGAACGATTGGGAACATGCGGAAAATCGTCAACCAAAGGCGAAGCCGACCGTCTGTAGGTCCGGTTTCCAACCGGAGAGTCCGATTGGAAATCGGAGCTACGTTGCTCCCGCACATCACACAACCTCTTTTTGTTGCGGCGGCTAGCTGCCTTTAGTGCTATTGAATAAAGCTGGCTGGATGTGTGTGATTGCGCAGGCAGGGCACAGCGTAGTGGGCTGTCCAGAGGTGTTGCACTGGATCAAAGCTCAGAACAGCGGCGTGCAGGAATCCAATCCAGTCGTTACCGGTGAAGGTGCGGATGCCCAGTGCGGTCACAAAAGCGCTGATATAGATGTCGTGGCTGACAAAGATGGAGAGCTGCGCGCTACTGGCACCCTGCATCCACGCAATGGTCTCTTTGGTGGCGCAGTGGATTGAATTCAAGTAAGGGGCTGTTCCGTTCTGAAGGTAGTTCAGCATGTACTCCATATAGCCGTGCTGCTTCATCAACGCATGCAGCGCATGCAAATCCGGCTGGGCGTAGAAGCCCTGAACCCCGATCTGTGGGGCATCTGTGGTGTTGGGCTCAACACCTATGCCCTCGGCAAGGTGTTTGGCTGTCAGGCGGCAACGTTCCATGGGGCTGGCGAAAAACTCCACCTCATCAACACCTGCAAAACATGATCCAGCTTGACGTGCCGTGGCAACGCCAACCTCGGTCAATCCCAGATGCTGACCAAACTCTTTGTCATGAATAGAGATCTCAGGGCGCGCTGCATGGCGGATAAAGAGAATCACCCTTTGACCCTGATCCAGAAGCTCGCGGGTGTAGTGTAAGTCTATGGTGGTGGTATTAATACGCATTTTTTGAAACAGTTCCTTAGGTGTCGCGTAAAGTGTGTTCGCCCGCGGGTTTTTGCGAATTTCGGGGCGCTATTTTCTCTTCTTTTCAGTGCAGTCTTTGTTGAATAAGCCCCGATAAATCGTGTGTCCACTCTCCAGCACCTGACAATAGGGGCCCCGTTCGACAAAAATGAATTTTTTGTCAGCTGATTGATAGCGTACTCCTGAAGGGGCCAGGGTCTGGTAAAGTGTGATCCTTTTTCCATTGTGAAGTGTGACTCTGACCTTGCGGTCAAATTTCAGTTCAGCCCCGTTGGGCAGCGTTTCCGTGCGTGCCTCTTTGCCATATTCCACATAAATCGTGTTGGCGTCAGCATCCACAAAGCGGGACTTTCTCTCAGTTTTAAACCCGAAAGAGGCGCATCCGCCGATTATGAGGCCAATCGCGCAAATCACTATGATTTTTAACATGCGCTGTAGTTTATCGTATTATCAGCCGCCGTCAATCAGAAAGTGAGGCGCATCTTCTCTCGCTCAATCGTCCACCAACATCGTCGCACAGCATCGTCAACCAAAGCCGCTCACAGAGCGGCTACTACAGTTGACATGCCAACAGCATCAGAGCAGAGACACGTGAGAGGGATCGACAAAGTTCGCGACAAAGTTCGTGAAAGGTGCGCCCCGGGGTGTAGGGTTGCTTCTCAGAAGCAAGTTGCGGATGCCGGGTGGTTGTTCGTTAAAGGCGTAGCATGGGGTTTTATAATCTTTGCTTTTTTGCGGTAATATGCGCTCAGTTTCTGATTGCCTTCACCCCCCGGAAATGTGTATGCTACGAGATAGTTTGAAATTAGTTAACCATTTAAGGGGATTGAAGATGAAATTTACTCGACGTTCGTTTGTTGCCGGAGCCAGTATGTTCGCAGCCGCACCTGCAGTTGTGTTGGGGCAGTCGCAGAGAATATTCAAGGTGGCGGTGGTGGGATGTGGCGGCCGAGGCAGCGGGGCGGTACACGATATTACAAAGGCTGCCGAGCGGATGGGGCACAAGGTAGTTCTGGTGGCGGCTGCGGATTTCTTCGCAGACAAGGCCAAGCAGGTTTGTAAAAGCCATGGCTGTGATGAGAAGTTCGCCTTTGGCGGTGCCGCCGGCTATAAAAAGGTGATGGAGAGCGATGCCGAGATCGTGCTGCTGGCCGCGCCGCCGATCTTCCGGGCTCTGCATGCCGAGGCCTGTGTCAAGGCTGGCAAGCACATCTTTGCCGAAAAACCGATTGCAACCGACCCTGCCGGGCTGCGCGCGTTTTTGAAGGTTGTGGAAGATGCTCAAGCCGCTAAACTTTCGATCTTAGCTGGTACAGTTCACCGCCACAACAATAGAGCACTGCGCCAAATCAAACCGATTCGCGATGGAATCATCGGCGAGATTCGCGGCGGAGTGGTCTATCGCTGTCACGGCGGAGTAGGCAGCTATACTCGTCCCCGTCGCCCGGAAGACACCAATGCCTCCTATATGGCCAATGACTGGTATATGTTTAAGGAGATGTCAGGCGACCACTTTACCGAGCAGGCCATCCATGAGGTTGATCTTGCCAACTGGTTTATCGGACGTCTGCCTAAGACCGCTATGGGGATAGGGGCCCGCCACCGCCGCGTGACCGGCAACACTTACGACTGTTTCAGCGTTGATTACAACTACGGTGATGACCTGCACATCCATGCCATTGCCCGCCAGATCAACGGTTGCTCTGATCGCTGCTGCACCTCGCTGGTGGGGGAGCATGGCACCATTGATGTTCTGGGCAAGATTAAGCGCTTTGACGGCAAAGAGGTTGTCTATGATGAGGATGCGATCAAGGGGCGCGATCCAAACGGCCTGATTATGGAGCACTGGGATTTCCTGACCGGCCTGGTCAGTGGCAACCATGTGCAGGAAGGCGAGATGGTTGCCATGGCAACCGCCACAACCATGATGGGTGTGATGGCGGCGTACACCGGTGGTACGGTGCGTATGTCCGACTTGCTGACAAATCAGGATTCTCCCTATTACAACATGAACAACAGCTTTACCGCGCTGGACTTTGAGTCTGGTCAGGATGTGCCGCTGCCTAAGGAGGAGTGCGCGCCGGTTCCCGGAAAAGCGTAGTGTTCAAAGCTAAACACTGTTTAAATCAATAATGCTATGGTAACTCCTGGCCAAAAAGGAACACTCAATGAAAACATATGTGCTTGCAGTTTGCGGCGCCTTGGCACTGCTTGGATCAGCGCTGATTGTGGCTAAACCCTGGGTGACGATCCGTCACACGCAGCCGATTGTGGTCAAGGGCTATGCGGAGAGCGTGGTCATAGCGGACTCGGCCACCTTGACGGCCGCGGTCTCGTTTAATGACGAGAATAACGCGGATGCCTATACCATGGCGGGCGAGACGCTGGAGAAAGTGAAGAAGATCGTCGCCTCCATTTTGAAGGCCGACCATGAACTGGTTGAACTTCAAACATCGGTGGAGGAGGTTATTAAGCTCGATGAGGGTGGAAAAAAGACCAATGCAATCGATTTTTTCACTGTGACTCGCCGCGTTCGAATCAGCAGCGCGAATGTTAACGCCATGGAGGAGCTTGGCCGGGCGTTGTTTGATCTCAACGCACAGGGGGTCAGGATCGATGTCACGGGGCCCGACTTTTTTGTCAGTGATATTGATCAAGCCAAACTGGAGCTGGTGAAGCTGGCAACGCTCAACGGCAAAGAGCGGGCCACACTGATGGCGGAAAGCTCCGGCGAAGCCCTTGGCTCATTGGTCTCAGCCCGGCAGGGGGTGATTCAAATTACCAAAAAAAACTCCAGTGAGACCTCGGATTGGGGGATATACGATACTGAGACCATTGAAAAAGTGGTGAAAATGGTCGTTACCCTTGAATATGAGATTAAACAGTAGCGCGACACGCGTTGCAAGTGCTGCCGCACGTGTAGTAGCCGCTCTACCAGCGGCATTTGCAGCAGGTTCATGAAAGGCGCGCCCCGGGGTGTAGGGTTGCTTCTCAGAAGCAATTAGCGGATGCCAGGTGGTTGTTCACCAAAGGCACGCCGTAAGATTTCATTATCTTTGTTTGGCTCATAGGGCCAACCCTGCACGTTTCCACTGTTATGAAGTTTGCCTATCACGCGGCAAGGCGCGAAGCAAGGAAGTCGTTCGCTATGCGGGCGACAGCGAGTGGCTTGCGAGCCATCAGGTGCGCGGTATAGTCAGCCGCATAGCGACTGACTTCCTTGCTCCGCACCTAGAAGGCGCGTGCCAGCCGATCGGATGGCACTCCGAAGCTGTAGGGCGCGGGCCGTGACCGCGCCGGCGGGCGAAAGCGTGGTGCAACTCTGGCCGCAAGCTTTGTCCCGCTTGGCAAGGCGTGAGGCATGGCGCGAAGCAAGGAAGTAGTTCACTATGCGGGCGACTACGGGCAACACGCGAGCCATCAGGTGCGCGGTATAGTCAGCCGCGCTTTCGGTTTACGATAGCGGCGACGATGCTGGTTAACGATTTGCAATAGCGGCGACGATGCTGGTTGACGATTTCATGCATCCTGTGGGTAGATCCGACCATAGATTCCATCAAAGCCCGGGGTTTTGTGGACTTTACCCAGCCGCACCTGCTTGATCATGGCACCGGCTTCGTTGAGCGCGTCGAGTTGTTTTGCAGCGGCATCAATTAACAGCGGCAACTCAGGGCCAGCTGTCGCAAGGGCGTGCAAGTAAGCGGCTTTAACTCTCTTGGATGTGATCGCATTGCCGATCTGATGTGAGAGCAGCTCATCCAGGGGGATGATGTGGTGGTAAGGCGGGACAGGGCAGCGCTTGGCTGAGATCAGGGGCGGGTGTTTTTCCGCAAGCTCCATGACCCGGTGCAGAACCCCGATGGTCAGCATCCGGCCGCAGGCAGGACATAGGTTGTCACAAGCCATGCTCTGCTCAGGGGTGAGCGAGACACCGCAGGAGCGGTGACCGTTATGATAATATTTTCCCTCTTCTGGAAATAGATCAACAGTGCCGCCAAACAGATGCGGCGCGCGCCCTTTGATGGCTGCCATAATGTTATCATAAGAGGGGGTGCCGAAAAAACGGGTAGCGTTGCGTCCGAGACGGGCAGGGGAGTGGATGTCAGAGTTAGAGACCAGCGTGATCTTCTGCAAAAAGCCGACACGGTGATTCATGGGGGCATCGGATGAGAGACCGGTTTCAACCGCGAAAATGTGCGGTGTGAGATCGCCAAAGCACTCCTCAATAGAGTCAAAGCCGGATTTAGAGCCCAGCATAGAGAACCAGGGGGTCCAGATGTGCGCGGGGATCAAGGCGCAGCGTGGGTCAATCTCCAGCAACATCTCCAGTAAATTACGCGGATCAACCTTTAGAATTGGACGACCGTCAGAGAAGATATTGCCCAGTGCCGCGAGTTTAGTGTTAAGGGTGGCAGCTGCCTCCAGCGACGGGAGCAGGATCAGCGAGTGAACCTTGCGGGTTTGATTGTCGCGCTTGTAGATGCTGCTGATCTCACCGGTGAGCATAAAATGAACCGGCGCGCGGCAGCTCTCAGGCAGTTGATGCGTGAGCGTGCCGCGCAGATTTGGTTTGAGGGTGTAAAGGCCATTGTCCTGATCCAGTATGAGCGACTCTTTGAGGGTTTTAGACCAATCAGGGTGGGTGCAATCGCCGGTGCCGCAAACTGAGATGCCTTTGAGCTGCGCCCAGTGATGCAGTGGTATTAGGTCGCACTCGGGGCTGGTGGCGCGTGAGTATTTGGAGTGGATGTGCAGATCAGCGTAATAGGTGTTCATGGGGGAAAGTATAAAGTCTGCCTAGCGCAGAGGAAAGAACAAAGATGCGGGTTGTCATGCACTAAATTACAATCTTATTCACAATACTTTTCTCTGGCGAATGTTTTATAGTGGATTGGTGTAGTAGTTGCTCTACAAAAGTGATCTTGTGATAAGGGTATTTCAAGCGATTAGCGACCCCGCGCAGCGGGGATGAAATACCCTGGGAGTGATAATGGAGTAGTGCAAGCATCTTGCCTGCAGAAAACATTTTCATTCAAGCTGGACGCTTTCGTATGAATCGAATCGAATCGAATTAATTGCTGCATTTTCCTTGCCCGTCACTCTTAATTAAGCTAATATGTGTTTCATTATCGGTGTATTGTATCCATTAGTTTTGAAGTTATGCGTAATACAACAGGAGAGTTAACATGAAAACAAACTGTGTTCTGCTTAAAGTTTTTATTCTGGTCTTGGCTGCCTTTGGCTGTGCAACTGTGTTTGCAGCGGATGGTGTGTGGACCAACCGTGTTAGCGGCAGTTGGGGTGATGCGGCAAATTGGCAGAGTGGCACAGTTGCCGGTGCAGGCGGAATTGCCACCTTTAATCTTGCCGGAGCAGGCTATACTGTCAACAATCAGGGTACTGTCACACTCTCAAGGGTCACCTTGAATGCCTCAAGCGCTGGACTGACAGTTAATATCAGTGGCGGTACGGTTGAGATGGTTGCGCCTGCCGTAATCAATGCATCCAACAGCTCCTATCTCAACTTTAAGGGAACAACCTTGTCTTCCAATGATGACCTGCTGATTACCGGTTTGGGACGGCTCTTTCTTGGATCAGACAATCTTCTCTCCGGATGTGTCATCATCTCCAATGGCAATGTGCGGGCGGTTAATGACAGTGCTTTCGGTCCGTTGCTTGGAGTGCTGCGAGCCGATGCTATCACACTCGACGGCGGTGGTTTAATGAACGATGCTGACAACACGAGTCTGGTTATCTCCCCCAATCGCGGCATCACCCTGACTGCGAATAATGGCTATATTAGTAGCGGATACCATAACGCAGGGACGAAAATCAACAGCCCCATCACCGGCCCCGGCTTCCTGGGGATCAATTATGAGCACAGTCGCGTCTTTTTGGGCAACAGCGCCAATAACTATAGCGGCGGTACGCGTATCGGGACATTTGGTCCAGGCGTGAATACTCCCAACTTTGCAGTTCTTGTACTGGATGATAATGAGGTGCTGCCAGATGCGGGCGGCCTGATGGTTGGGGCGGAGACAAGTTTCGCGAATGACCTGTGGGCCGGGGTGCTGGATCTGAATGGCAAAACTGAGACGGTCAACACCCTTGTTTCCGGGCCGCGGGCGGAGATCACCTCCTCGGTGGCAGGCCAGGGACGATTGATCGTAGGTGGCGCTGATGACGACATTGATTATCGCGGCACGCTCACCGGCGGTGCGACAATCACCAAGCGCGGGGCCGGCGATATCTACCTACGCGGAGCTTCGCTGGACGACGGCACAGTTGAGGTTGAGGGGGGCATGCTCCTGGCAGGCGGCCCCAACCTGGGCCGTGCGACCATCCTTTTTGATGGTGGCGATATGCGACTGATCGCCCCCTCAGGGCTCTATGAATACACAGCTCCGAGCCCCAACCTTCCAAACCTCAGTGCTGATTTGACCTACACTGGCTGGCAGCTCTGGCCAGTAAAAGGCTCTGAGAACAGCATTGCTGTATTCCCTTTCAACACCCAGTTTGTTTATCAGGGACGCTGGTATGTGGCTGAGGCAGGCACATACAGTTTTGCCAAGAGCTTTGATGATGGAGGGTACCTTGAGATTGACGGTGTGCCGATCATCCATAATCAGGCTTCAGCAGAGTTGTATGTTGCCAACAATATCGCAGTCACTGCAGGGTGGCATGAGATTGAAATACGCTTTGCACAGGGCGGCGGCGGAGTTGGTCCGCAAAGTGGACTCAGGAACGGCATTATGTATGACCAGCTGAATGGAGGCTTCACCTCCACTGTGGAAAGGGCGCGGGCACGACTGTTCACGGACGATGGCGGCCCGCCTCTGATTGCAACCGGGCGCGACAATGTTCTGCAAGCCACGTTCGCGCTGGAGCAGGATGCCACCTTGACCGT
>JAQUCE010000003.1 GCA_028686345.1 Kiritimatiellia bacterium | reverse complement strand
TTCTCAATCATCCACCGCATAGCGGCGGATATACTTCTCAATCATCCACCGCATAGCGGCGGATATACTTCTCAATCATCCACCGCATAGCGGCGGATATACTTCTCAATAACCCGTTTTGGAGCAGCCTAAAGGCTGAACAACAAACCTTACGTGGCAGCTAAATTGATTTTGTGCAATGTGGTGAAAGTTAAGTGTGGTAAACGTACGGGCAATTGGTTATCATTGAAAGGTAATTTTTTTGAATACTAAGATAGGTAATTTATGTCCGACACTTCGAATGCGTTTGCAACCATGATATTGAAAAGGACCGGGCTTTTCACCGATTTCCAGGTTTCTCAGATTTTATCCGCTGAGGCCGCGGAGGGTACCGGGATTGTGGGCACTGTGATACGTTTGGGGATGGTCCGCGAAGATGAATTTCTGAAAAAGGCCGGCGAGGTGCTGGGCTTCACCTACACTGAGATCAAGGATATACGCCCTACAGACGAGGCGATCTCCAGTCTGCCGGCGCGTGCGGTCTATCAATATCAAGCCCTGCCCATCAGTGTGGAAAACGGAGTTCTGAACGTGGTGGCCAGTGACCCGTTCAATACCAGCATGGTGGATGGATTGAGGCTGGCTGCTAAATGCCCGGTGGAGGTTTCGCTGAGTGCCCATGAGGAGATTGAGAAGGCGATCCGCAAGTACTACGGGGTGGGCGCGGACGCGATTGAGAAGATGATCGAGGATGACCGTTACTCAGTTGACACGGATATGGACTCGATCTCCAAGATTGACGTGAACGAGATCGGCGCCGAGGCCTCGATTGTGCGGTTTGTGAATCAGATCATTGCTGAGGCGGATCGCCAGGATGCGACTGATATTCATGTTGAGCCCATGGATGACGAGCTGCGAATCCGCTACCGGATTGACGGCATGCTGCACAAAGTGGATGTCCCGCCGCAGCTCAATCGACTCAAGGCCGCGATTATCTCCCGTATCAAGGTTATGGCAAATCTGGATATTGCTGAGAAGCGTCTGCCAATGGATGGTCGTATCGGCATCCGGCTGAACAACGATGATATTGACATTCGTGTTTCGACCATGCCGACTGCTTTTGGCGAGTCAATCTCGCTGCGTCTGCTGCAAAAAGCCGGAAATTTTGTGAAGCTGGCGGATCTTGGGTTTAACAAGCAGGATTACAGCAGCGTGGTCAAGCTGATCAACCGGCCAAACGGGATTTTCCTGGTGACCGGCCCGACCGGATCGGGTAAAACGACCTCGTTGTACGCCTTTTTGAATGAGATCAATAAGATGCAGGTGCGTATTTTGACGGCCGAGGATCCGATTGAGTATGAGATGGCTGGTATCAACCAGGTCTTGGTGCGTCCTGACATTGGGTTGACCTTTGCGCGGGCTTTGCGCGCTTTTCTGCGTCAGGATCCGGACATTATCATGGTGGGTGAGATTCGTGATGGCGAGACCGCTGAGATCGCGATTAACGCCTCTCTCACCGGCCACTTGGTTTTCAGCACCCTGCATACCAATGACGCTGCCGGCGCTTTCGCCCGTTTGATTGACATGGGCGCTGAGCCGTTTCTGGTGGCATCGGCGGTGGCTGGTGTGATGGCGCAGCGCCTGGTGCGCCGCTTGTGTCCGGATTGCCGACGCGAGGTGCCGCTGGACATGAAGTGGTATGATCTGGAGTACCCGCCGCAGTCGCAGGTTGTCTGGAACGCTCACGGGTGCGAGCTTTGTACCGGCACTGGTTACCGCGGCCGCCGGGGATTGTTTGAGCTGCTGGTGGTGACCGAGGATATTGAATCGCAGATCATTGCGCGTAAATCCTCCACGGATATCCGTATGCAGGCCGCTGCGCAGGGTATGAGACGCTTGCGTGAGGACGGGTGGGTGAAGATCTTTAATGGCATGACCTCGATTCAGGAGGTTATGCGTGTGACCGAGGATTGCAAGTAGCCACTTGTCAACTGTAGACTGTCAACCGTAGACTGTAAACTGTAAACTGTAAACTGTAAACTGTAAACTGTAAACTGTAGACCGTGATGGAACGATTCTTGCGTGAGATATTAATAGAGCAGTTGGAGCGATATGCCGAATTTTAATTACAGGGCCAGAAGCAAAGATGGTAAAAAGAGCGAGGGCAGCGTCAGCGCCCCGGATCGGCGTGCTGCTTTGGCTGAGCTTGAGAGGCAGGGGTTGATTCCCATATCAGTCACGGAGAGCCTTAAGAAACGGGGCTCCGGTGCTGCCAAGTCTTTCTGGAAGCTGCAGATCGGGGGTGCTAAACTCAAGATGAAAGCGCTCGAGGTGTTGCTGTTCACCTCTGAGCTGAGCGACCTGCTGGAGGCGGGCATGACCCTGGGAGCTGCCCTGAATTGCCTTGCCAATCAAGGTGATGATGGGGCTGCCTCGGGACGGGTCGCGGCCGACCTGCGTGACAGAATTATGCGGGGAGAGCAACTTTCTGACGCTATGGCCGCCCACCCCGAGAGTTTTCCGCCGCTTTACAGCAATATGATCCGCGCGGGCGAGGCCTCGGGCGCCATGATTGAGATTCTGCGGCGGCTGGTGGAGCATTATGAGCGCAGCGAGAGCATGCGCTCGCGCATCAAGAGCGCGATGGCCTATCCCATGATTGTGTTGATCTTTGGGGTGGTTACAATTGCCTTTGCCATGGTCAAGGTGATACCCCAGTTCTCTAAGATTTTTGAGAGTCTCGGTGACTCGCTGCCGCTGCCAACACAGATACTGGTCAGCTCCAGCGATTTTATGGTAAGATATGGTGTCTTTGTGCTGGGAGCGATTATTTTTGGAATCGTGCTCTTTCGTCGGCATATTAACACTAAAGAGGGGCGGTTTTGGTGGGACGGCCTCAGGCTGCGGGCGCCGCTGGTTAAAGGGATCATCGCGAGCGGTGCCTTCTCCAGTCTGGCGTACACCATGCGGACCCTGCTGGCGAATGGGGTTAATGTGCTGCACGCGCTGCGAATTGCGGAGGAGACCTGCGGCAACGCGGTGATCGCGGGGGCGCTGCGCAATGCCCGCGAACGGGTCACTGACGGTACGACCATCTCCGGCCCGCTGGCAGGGAGCAATGTTTTCCCGAAAATGATGACTGATATGATGTCGATTGGCGAGCAGTCCGGCGATATGCCGCGCTCCTTAAACAACATTGGCAAGCGTTATGAGCGCGAGATGGACCGCAACATCACCATTTTCACGAATGCGCTCGAGCCGCTGCTGATTGTCGGCATCGGCTCGATTGTGGGATTTGTGGCGATCAGTATTTTAATGGCGGTATTTAAGGTGACATCCTCGCTTGGCGCGGGATAAGGGTGCCGCACGCCGCATGTGCGAGAAAAGATAGTGTAACTTGAAGATCAGCAGCATAGAAGTCGTGAAGTCGCCAAGTCGATCTCTTTCGCCCTTTGATACCGATTCCGGCCCGACCCCGAGGTGCGGGCAATGCGAGCTGTCAAGGAAAGCACCTGCCAAGTGATTGGCAGGTCAAAGCTGTAGGGCGCGGGCCGTGAACGCGCCGGTAAAGCGAAAGTGTAGTACAATGCGAGCCGTAAGCTGCCAGGTGTTGCTCCACCAACGAGCCCCCCGCGGTCACGGCCCGCGGCTACAGTGCTGTGCAAGCTGTAAGGAACGTGTCAGCCGAGTGCTGTGCAAGCTGCGCTAGGATTAGGACTAGGATTAGGACTAGATTGGGATTGAGATTAGGATTAAGAGAGAGGGAAAGCTATGAGAAGAAAAAGGGATAGAAATGAGATTCGACGGGAGCTGCGGAGCGGTTTCACGTTGGTCGAACTTTTGATGGTTGTGACGATACTTGGTATCTTGGCCGCCATTGTGGTTAAGAACTTCATGGGTCACGGCGAAGAGGCGCGCATCACGGCCACTCGTGCCAGTATTGCCGCTATTGACGAGTCGGTTCAGATTTTCGCGATGCGTCATAACGGTAAATTGCCGGACACGCTCGAGGAGTTGACCGTGGGGACCGATGAGAAACCTTCGCTGCTGAAGGAGGGCACGTTGACAGACTCCTGGGGCGGTGCTTTCGGGTACACCAAAAAGGGCAAGCGCTTTACGATCACCTCTGCCGGCCCGGATGAGGAGATGGGTACCGCGGATGATATCACGAACTAAAGCGGCTTTTACCTTGGTTGAGTTGCTGATCGTTATCGTGATCCTCGGCGCGATGGCCGCGGTTGTGGTGCCAACGCTCGCCACAGGTTCGGATTACGCGCGGCTGCGTACAGCCACCCGCGGTGTGGTGCAACTCTCGCGATACGCTAAAACAATGGCCCTGCTGCACCAGCGACCAGTTGATTTGGTCTTTTCTTCGGATGGCAAATTAAGTGTTGAGCCAGCTGCCAGGAGCGGTGAGGTGCTGGTTTCAGCGGCCGCTTTTGGACGGATTGCCGGGGCGGATGAAGTCGCGCTTGATGCAGAGGAGATTGAGACTCCGGCGGTTGCCGACGGTGAAGTACCGGCTTCGGGCGGCAGCACATACAGGATGGCTGATCTCGAGATCGAGCGGGAGTACGATAGTATTACCTATCGATTTGAGGGATACACTGACACCATGGATAGCGGACGGGTTGGGCTGCGACCCTCCTCAAGCGGAGCGCCTGCTAGTGGAGACTCTGATGAGGCTGAGGTTCAAAGTTTCAGGGTTCACTATAAGAGCAATGGCACCTGTCGTCCGCACCGTGTCAAGGTGATTGCCGGTGGAGATGAGGGCACATTCAATATTATTGCGGTAAACATGCTGGGTCGCGCCAAGGTGCTGACGGAGGATGAGTTTTGAGACGGTGTGGATTTACTTTGATTGAGATTCTGTTTGCCACCATGATTCTCGCTTTTGGCTTGATTTCGTTGATGACTGGTGTTGGCAACTGTGCTGCCATGATGACCCTCTCGCGCGAGTATCAGCAGGCGCAGTATGTTTTCAGCCTGGGTGAACTCAAATACCCGGTGGAAGAGAGCAAAGACGTTGAAAAAGACCTAGTGGTTGATCCTGACACCGAGCTGGCTGAGGGCTATACCTTTGAACGCACTGTAGATGAAAAAAAGAAGGAAACCAATGTTGAGGACGACAATCTGTATATTGTTCGCACCCGGGTCACCTGGGGCACCGGCGAGGATCAGTTTGAAGAGCTGGTGCGCTATGTGCGCCAGGTGAAGTGAGGGAGAAGAAGTTCTAGAGTTCTAGAGTTCTAGAGTTCTAGAGTTCTAAAGTTCTAGAGTTCTAAAGTGATGGGTGATGAGCTGTGCAAATTAAAGTCGATTCACTCGACTACCTCGACTCTCTCGATTCATAGCAAAACGTAACTCCTCAATAACCGTCCAGATAACAAAGAGCACGCTGAAGCGTGAACAACAAACGGCTGCTGTGTGAGGTTTGTTGTTCAGCCTTTAGGCTGCTCCAAAGCGGGTTATTGAGAAGTTACAGCAAAACCAACTAAAATGAGCATAAACGCAAACAGGCGAGGATTTACACTGCTGGAAGTGGTGATGGCCACCATGATCTTATCGGTCATGATGCTGATGTCATTTTTCTGCTTCAATGCGGTGGTGCAGGCTTGGAATGTCGGGATTGAGGTTTCGGATGCCATGGGGCAGGCTGATTATGTGATGGAGCAGCTCGCCTCAGGGTTGCGTTCCGCCTACTATCCTGATGCTGGTGTGCAGTTGGATGAGTACGGGTTTCAGTTGCATGACAATGGCGAGGATGAGAGTGCCATGGATTCGATCAGCTGGGTCAAGCTTGGCAGCGCGCTGGTGGGTGAGGATTGCGGTTTTGCGGAGTCGCCTCACAGGATCACGATCTCGCTCAGTGATGACGGCGAGGAGCGCGGTTTACTGGCTAAGGCCTGGCGGGTTGATCTGCAATTGGAGGATTTTGATCCAGCGGAGGATGTGCTGCCAATCGGACTCTCGCCGCGGGTGATCGCCTTTAACTGTCGGGTGCTGGACAAGGATCAGCCGGAGAAGGATGACGAGCCCAACTGGCAGGATGAATGGCCCAGCTCCAACAGCATCCCCAAGGCGGTTGAGATCTCCCTCTATATGGAGCCGCCGGCGAATGCGGATAAAAAAGATGAGCCGATTGTGATCAAGCGCATTGTGCGCATACCGCTGTGGGATATTTCGCAGAACCCGCGGCGCAAGGATGACAAGCAGGGTACCGGCGGCGGCGGCATTGGGCCGGGCGGCGGCATTGGGCCGGGCGGCGGCGGCATTGGGCCGGGTGGCGGCGGCATTGGGCCGGGTGGCGGCGGCATTGGGCCTGGTGGCGGCGGCATTGGGCCTGGTGGCGGCGGCATTGGGCCTGGTGGCGGCGGCGTTGGACCGGGTGGCGGAGGTGGCGTTCGCCCTGGCGGTAGCGGGGGCATTCGTCCTGGCGGCGGAGGAGGCACTCGTCCTGGTGGCGGAGTGACACCGGGTGGCGGCATGCGTCCTGGTGGTGGTGGTGGCGGCGGCACTAGTCCGGGTGGCGGGAGTCAAGGCGGCGGTGCTCCGCCAAGGCCGTAGCGGCGACACCGGTGTCGGTCGAAGCGCTAAAAACAATCACGCTGCCAAGAGTTTTTGACCTTTAAAAAATGCAATGCCGCTCATAGAGCGGCTACTACACGAACGACAAGTTTTGCGATTGCAATTCGCCTTGCAACGCACAGCACAGGCAGGCAACTAGGTTTTTTGCCACAGAGGCACTGAGGCACAGAGGAGAGCAGAAATTATCAGAGTTAAGAGAGCGCGGCTTTTCGCACTAAAGCACCCTTTTGGGCGTGGGTTAACCCGCGCCCGGCGGTGCGTGGGTGCAGGGCGCGGTTTAGAGAGTGGTTCGGCGCTGATCATCGCGCTGTGGACGATCAGCCTGTTGAGTATTCTGGTAATGTCATTTGCGTTGGATGCCACGATTGAGGGGCGAATCAGCACCTATGTGCGACAGCGTCGGCGGGTGGATTACCTGACCCAATCCGGGATAGCGATTGCCGAGATGCTGCTGGAGAAGAAGAACAGTGTGAGCGGCGCCTCCTTGGCAGATGAAAACGAGGATCGTTGGAAAGCACCGGCGCTGCGGCTCAAGCGCGGTCAGAGCGCGGTGATTGATGAGACCATTGAGGACGGCGTGGTGCATGTGGAGATCATCCCCGAGGAGGCCCGCTGGAACATCAACCTGCTGGTGGGTTCTCGATATGACGAGGTTTGGGAGCAGATTTTCACCAATGCCGGGATTCCGCAGGAGTATTTTTCCAGGCTGATAGAGTGCTGGCATGACTGGGTGGATGAGGACAGCATCCCTGGCAGGGATGGGGCCGAAGATGATTATTATGCGACATTGGACCCGCCCTACAAGGCCAGGAACCGGCAGATTGACACAGTTGATGAGCTGCTGCTGATTAAAAACTTTAACAGCGCGATTCTGAACGGGGGGATTTTAAATCCGGAAGAGGAGAATAAAGAGCTGCAAATTCACGTCAAAGGAATAAAGGAATTGTTTACAACCTACGGTGATGGTAAAATAAACGTTAATTCAGCACCAATGGAGGTTTTGATGACAGTCCCATCGATTGATGAGATCACCGCTGGGGCCATTGTTGAGGAGCGTGAGGGTCTAAACGCAGGCCTCTCAACTTTGGGACGTTCGCGGTTGGGCAGCTCAGCTGTTTCCACGCGGCGTCCGTCGGGCGGTGTTGCCGCTGGTGAAGAGGAAGAGGATTATTCATTTAAATCCCCCGGGGATTTTATGTCGCGTATCCCTGGTTTGGAAACAGGTGTGTCGCAATATGTTGACACGCAGGCCAAGACCTTCCGGCTTGTGATAGAGGGACGGGCGGCCGGTGTTACCCACAAGATACAGGCGATTGCTGAATTTGATGGAAAGATGGTTAGGTATCTCCAATGGCGGGAAGATCCTTGAGATTGATTTATGACGAAACCTGATGTTATAGCGCTGATGGTGAGTGATAACGCACTTTACGGTGTGCGTTACTCTCCCAGAGGCAGTTCCGGGCTAACAAGAACCGGCGGCAATGTGTGGTCTCTGGCAGAGCAGGCACCGGCTCCTGATGCTACGGAGGTTCTGCCCGAGGTTGAGGATGTTGCGGAAACACCTTTGCTGCGGGCGGTCAAAGCAGCCAAGCGAGAGCTGGGCGGGCGTGAGGTGGTGCTTGCATTCCCGCTTTCGCGGTTATTGGTGCGTATTTTGAAGTTGCCGGTGGCGATGCGCGATGACTTGGCCGGGGCGGTGCATTTGCAGATGGACAAGATCTCCCCTTTTGATGAAGGCGGATACTCCACTGGCTATGAGGTGCTCAGCGAGGCTGAAGATAACCTCTGGGTGCTTGCAGCTGCCATGCCCTCCGCGGCTTTCGACGCAGTTAACGGGCCGTTGACTCAGGTTGGCTGGAAAGTGGTGCGCACTGATATCGGTATTTTGGGTTGGCTGCGTCATTTGTGCGGGCCGTTCAAGTTGGCAACTCCCGGGCGGCGGGTGGTGCTGGTGCATTTCCACGAGGACTGGATGTTGATGGTCATGAACCACGGCACCCTGGTACTGGCGCGTTCGTTTAAAAACATCAGCAGCTTTGATGCGCTGGTGCGCGAGTTGACACTCTCGGTACTCAATGTTGAGATTGACGCCGGGCCGCTGGCAATAGTTGAACTGCTGGTGGTGGCGGAAGAACGCCCTGAGGAGCAGCTCTTCACCAAGCTGCACGCGTTACTGGGAGTTAACCCGGAGTTCAAAGAGTTTCCGTCGCTGGATGGCGGTGTGATGGGGGTGGCCTTGCGCAGTGTTGAGCAGGGTGTGATTGATTTGACCCCGCCCTATTGGAAGATGACCCTCAGGGAGGGTGCTGTGCGTCGGCGGGTGATCGCAGCTGCCGCGGTGGCTGGCATCATCTGGCTGCTGCTGATGGGCGCGCTTTTCTCGGGTCCGATTGTTTATAAGCAGTTGACCAAGGCCGTGACGAATAAATCCAAAGCCCACGCCGCCCAGTACAAGAGCGTGGCTGACACCCGCAAGCGGGTGAATTTGATCCTCTCCTATACCAACCGCGAGTACTCGCCCTTGGAGATGCTGCGGGTGGTTTCGGGCTATCTGCCGCATGGTGTCACGCTGACCGGATTTAATTTCAAAAAAGGGGAAGGGATCAGGATCTCCGGTGATGCTGATCAGCCGACTTTGGTTTATCAGTTTAAAGACGCGGTCACCGCTGATTCTCTGTTTGAAACAGTCACTCTGACCGGGCCATCCGCCAGCCGCGATAAACACAGGTTTGAGGTGTACGCGGTTTTCAAAGGCGGTGACGAGCTATGAGCGCAGTTACCTCAAAAGAAAAAAACATGCTGATCGTGACCGCGGTGGTGGTGCTGTACGCGGTGGCGGCCTTCTTTTACAAGGATCAGCGGGCCAGCTGGGATAGGCAGGAGCGTATCTACACAACCGCCAAGCTTAAGTACGCCGAAGAGTGTGACCTGATCGCCGCCAAAGAGGAGTGGAATGAAAAATACACCCAGATGTGCTCCCTGATGCCGGTCTTTCCCTATGACAAGGATGTTGATACCCATTGGCTGAACATGATGGACACCGTGGCATCACAAAAATCGCTGAGTATCTCGCGCCGTCAGACAGGCAAAGAGGAGGAGGTGGGCGATGTTTATGAGCTGCCGATTGACTGCAAGAACTGGGATGGCACACTCGAGTCGCTGGTCACTTTTCTCTATGGCTTGCGCCAGGAGGGGGCGATGGTGGAGGTGCGGCAACTGTATATCAGACCCGGCACTGCACCTGGCTTTTTAAAGGGCACCTTCAGCCTGCACTGTGCCTACATGCGCGGTGATGTGGTGGAGAGCGAGGTGGCGGCAGCACCACTTGCGCAAGCGGCGGCTAACACTAGTAGCGGCGGCAAGGGTGAGCCTCAGAGCGCGGCCCTGCCGGCGAGTGGCGCTGTCACGGCGGTGGTCAACTCTGCGCCGGCAATAACGATTGGGGAGGAGCAAGTCGGGGAAGAGCTGCCAATGGCAGAGGAGATCACCCCCGAAATTGACGATCCCAACGCCGCCGCCAATGAGGCGGCGCGCGAGCAAGAGGCGGTGGAGGCGGCTTTGAAGGTGCTGAGAGAGCCTTAAGCAAGTAACGAAGGCTTGGGATGGTTGAGAGAGATTAGGATTGAGATTAAGATTACGATCAGGATTGATTCACCGCCACCAAGAATTTTAAGGAAGAGTTTATGAAAAAGATTCACGATTATCTGATTATTTCAGGGATCACCCTGGTGACTGCTCTGAGCTTGGCGCTGGTGCATGCGCAGGCCCCTGAGCCAATGCAGCCAGCTGAGCCGGAGGTAGAGGCTCCCGCACCGCTGGATGCGGCGCAGGAGGTTGCTCCGCAAGCCGCCGCACCGGTGGTTCCTGAAGTGGCAGCTGAGCCAGACGAGGACGCGCCTGAGGTGGCAATGCCGGAACTGCCTGTGGTGGAACCTGCTGTGGCGCGCCCTGCCGCGCCGCTGCCCGGAGCAGCGGCGGGCAACAACAATGTCCTGAATCGCCTGCGCGCTCAGCAGGCTGCCCCGCGCGTTGGTGACGCGGCAGCTCCTGCTGCGCCGAACCCTTTGCGGATGATCCGGCCCGCCTCCGCGCGTGACCTCGCGGCTGATGCCGTGGCAGGTGTGATTGAGCCAAGTGATGGCGCCGGGGATGGCACCAAGCCTCCTCCTGGGTTGAAGTTTAACAGCACCGCGGTTGATATTGTTCTGATGGCATATGCTGAGGAGACCGGTAAAACTCTGCTGATGGCCCCGGATGTGCCCAAAGCCAATATCACCCTCAACAGTCAGCCCGGCGTTATTCTCAGCCGTGATGAGTTTGTCGAGGCCATCGAAGTTGTTCTCAGCATGCACGGCATTGTGCTTGAGCCGTATGGTGATAAGTTTGTCAAGGTGTTGGCGCGCAAGACTGTGCGCACCGATGGTATCAAGATTGTGATGACGCCGCCTGAGGGCGGCCACCCTGAGAAGAGCCAGGTTGTCAGCCAGATGATCCGGCCTAAGTACATTGCAATCGAAGAGGCCAAGAAAGCGATTGAGGGTTTCAAAAAACCGGATGGCATGATCCAGACCTTTGAGCGCACCAACAGCCTGCTGGTCACCGACACTCAGGAGAATGTCAACCGCATGCTTGAGATAATCCTCTTTATTGATCAGCCGATCGCTGTGACCGAGGATGTGCATGTGGTGGTGGTCAACTTCGCCAAGGCCGAGGATATCAAGAAACGGATCGAAGAGCTGGTGGCAGAGTCGCAGAAAGCGACGGCCAAAGATGAGGTCACGGCCAAGCCCTCCGGCTCGCCGGGCATTGTTAAAACAGCAGGCACAACATCATCCATTGCCGAGCGTTTGTCGCGGCTGCGCTCTCCGCAACCCGCGCCGGTGGAGGTGACTCCCAATGAGGCGCTGGACACCATGATCAGTGATGCTGACCGCGGCATGATCCGCGGCAAGGTCCAGATCATCGCGGATGAGCGCACCAACAAGCTGATTATCATCACCAACAAAGATAACATGGCCTTCTTTGAGCGCATCATTACTGTGCTGGATGTTGAGACAGCCCCGGATGTTAAAGTGGAGGTTATGCGGTTGGAGTATGCTGACGCGGAGGAGGTCTCCACCATGCTGAACGACCTGATTGGCAACGCCACAGCCAAGAAGGAGGATAGCAACGCGGCTGCGGGCAAGGCGCCGGCCGCCTCTGCCGCCACGCGCAGCACCTCATTGGCTGAGGCTGCCGCCGCGCGTGGCACGGCGACCTCGGATGCCGCGCCCGGCGTTTCCAAGTTGGGACAGCTAAGCAAGGACAGTATCAAGATTCTGGCGGACAAGCGCACCAACGCGCTTGTTATGATGGGCAGTATCGGCGATCTGGCGGCCATTACCGAGATTGTGAAAAGCATGGACATCATGCTCTCGCAGGTGCTGATTGAAACCGTGGTACTTGAGGTTAGTTTAAGCGATAAAATCGATACTGGCATTAACTGGATCAGGCGGATTAACAATGGCGATGATTACCGTTACACGGTCGGCGGCGGCGGAACGGCAGGCGAGGGAACAGCCAATCTCTTCGCCTCAGAGAAGGAGACCACAGAGGTGGCAGGGCCTCCTGATGCGGATGGCAATCCCACGACCGAGACCATCACCAAAGTTGTTGGCGATATGGCTGGTAATTATCTAGAGGGCATGGCCAACCCTGTTTCAGGGCTTGAGTATTTTATGACATTTAAGAATCTGCGCTTAGATGCGGTGATTAAAGCCTCGCAGAGCGACTCCCGTGCGCGGGTGTTGAGTTCGCCGGTGCTGCTGACAGTTGACAACAAGGAGGCCACCATTGAGGCCACAGAGTTGCAGTACATGTACAAGGGTATGCGTTACATGGGGTACAGCGGTACCCAGGGCGGCGGGAGTTACGAGCCGGATATTGAACAGCGTGATGTGGGCTTGACTGTTAAAGTTACGCCCCGTATCAGTCCGAACGGCAATGTGATCCTGACGGTCGAGGAGACTTTTGAGCAAGTGCTGGGAGCGCAGATTATCAACGGGCAGGCATGGCCGACGATCACCAGCCGAAAATTGAGCGCGGATGTCTCGGTTGGTAATGGGGCGACAGTGGTTTTAGGGGGGCTGATTCAAAGCAAAAAAAGCGATTCACAGTCGGGAATTCCGATCTTGAAGGATATTCCGTATATTGGCAAATATCTCTTTGGGTCAACCAGCAAGGAGGAAAAGCGCTCTGAGATGCTTGTGTTTCTAACGCCTTATGTGATTGAAAATGACGAGGATATGCGCAAAGAGGCCCGTCGTCGTAAGGATTATCTGGACGCGACCGATATCTGGACTAAGGGCTGGTCTGACTCGGAGCTGGCTGACCCAGTGCCCACCAAGGAGATGTCACAGCGTTTGGAACGTAAGAAGGCGCTTGAAAAACGGTGGCAGGAGTATGGCGCGGCCCTGGAGGCCAGCAATGAGGTGGATGGCCGGATCAGCGAGGAGCGGGAGAAGGTGATGCAGGTCTTTCGAGGGGAGCCGGACGAGACTAACAGCGCGCCTCCGAGCTCCGGAGTGATGAAGGTGCAGGAGAGTGTGGTTAACCCGGCTGGTGACACGCCGCCGCTGGAGGAGGATCCGGATGTGGAGCCGCAAAGACCAGCAATTGAGGAGAAGCGCTCCTCATGGTTTAAGAGGTTGTTCCAGTAGCGTCTGGTAGCGTCCTTTCAGGACGCTTAGGCTATGAGAGGTTTAGGCTGCAGGGGGTTTAGGATTGCTCCTCGACATGTTTTAAGGAGCAACATGTCCTTGCTTAAGACCGGGCCTACTGCGGTGGCTTCGCATTTAACTGTGAAAAGTGGGATGCAGCTTCCGTCCACCGCATAGCGGCGGACATACTAAAGCACAGTATATCCGCCGCTATGCGGTGGATGCTTGGCACAGTATATCCGCCGCTATGCGGTGGATGCTTGGCACAGTATATCCGCCGCTATGCGGTGGATGCGTGGCACAGTATATCCGCCGCTATGCGGTGGATGCGTGGCACAGTATATCCGCCGCTATGCGGTGGATGCTTGAGAGCTAAAATTTTGGGAGAAAATTTCAAGAAGCAAAGGTTAGGAATATGAATAAAGTTGAGTTGTTGGGTCGTTGGACCCGCGAGAAATCTGAGGATCTTTACGGCATCAAGAGCTGGGGCAGCCGCTATTTTTCAATCTCTGATAAAGGTGAGGTTCTGATCAACCCCTATCCAGGGGTTGAATCGGCGGTCAGCCTGATGGATATTGTCTCAGGTGTCAAAGAGCGCGGTTTGGATATGCCGGTGCTGCTGCGCTTTGAGAATGTGCTGGATGCACAGATCGCATACCTGAACGACTCGTTTAACGATGCCATTAAAAGCATGGACTATAAGGGGCGCTACCAGGGTGTCTATCCGATTAAAGTCAATCAGCAGCAGCAGGTGGTGCATGAAGTGACAAAGTTCGGCCAGCGCTACCACCATGGTCTTGAGGTTGGCAGCAAGCCTGAGCTGATCGCGGCCCTTTCTGAGATGAAGGACAAGGAGGCTTGTCTGGTCTGCAACGGCTACAAAGACGAAGAGTTCATTGATCTGGGCCTCTATGCAATCAAGTTGGGCTTCAAATGTTTTTTTGTGATTGAGATTCCCGGTGAGTTGGAGCTTATTTTGGAGCGGGCCAAAGAGCTGAATGTCACGCCGAACATCGGGGTTAGAATCAAGCTCTCCTCCAAGGCCGGCGGGCACTGGACTGAGTCGGGCGGAGATCGCAGCATCTTTGGTCTGAACATGTCGCAGGTGATTGAGATTGTGGATGTTCTCAAAGCCAAAAACATGCTCAGCACCCTTAAGATGTTGCACTATCACCTCGGCTCCCAGATTCCCAATATCCGCGACATCCGTACCGCGGTGGGGGAGGCTGCGCGGGTTTATGCCGAGCTGGTCAAGGAGGGTGCCCAGATGGGTTACCTGGATCTGGGCGGCGGGTTGGCCGTTGACTACGATGGCTCCAACACCAACTACACCAACAGCAGCAACTACAGCGTGCCGGAGTATTGCATCGACGTGGTTGAGGGTGTGATGAGCGTGATGGATGACAGCGGAATTGAGCATCCCGTGATTATCACCGAGTCCGGGCGGGCGCTGGTGGCCTATTACTCAGTGCTGCTCTTCAATGTGCTGGATGTCGCGACCTTTGAAGAGCACGAAGTTCCCGAAACTCTGAACGAGGATATGGCTGCACCGATTCACAGTCTGCATGAGGTCAATAAAAACATCAACCTAAGGAACCTGCAGGAGTGCTATAACGATGCCCTTTACTATCGGGACAGCATCCGTGATATGTTTAACCATGGCAACATCAGCCTGCGGGATAAGGCGATCTCAGAAAAGATCTTCTGGAATACCATCTACGAAATTGTGCAGAAAAAACGGGAGCTGAAGGTCGTGCCAGCCGCTCTGGTTGAACTTGAAACCGTTATCGCTGACATTTACTATGGCAATTTCTCGGTTTTTCAGTCGATTCCCGACTGCTGGGCCATTGATCAGCTCTTTCCTGTGATGCCTATTCACCGCTTATTGGAGGTGCCTTCGCGCGAGAGTGTGATTGCCGATATCACCTGCGACTGCGATGGTAAAATCAACAAGTTCATTGATGCCCAGGGCATCAAAAAAACACTGCCCCTGCATCCGCTTGAAGAGAACCACGACTACTACCTTGGAGTTTTTCTGGTGGGTGCCTATCAGGAGACCCTCGGCGACCTGCATAATCTCTTTGGCGATACCAATGTGGTCAGCATCCGGCTGAATGAGGATGGGACGCATGATATTGTCAATGAGATTCGCGGCGACAGTGTTGATGATGTGCTTGGCTATGTTGAATACGACAGCAATGAGATGAAGGCCAACTACCGCAAGACCGCCGAGGACGCCGTGAAAAAAGGTCTGATTACCGCCAAAGAACGCCGCGAAATCCTCTCCGCCTATGAGGCTGGACTGCGGGGCTATACCTACTACGAGCGTTGAGGATCTGCACTACTTTAGCCACTTATGGGGCGCAAAGAACAGGTAATTGTTTTTTACAAAAAGTTGTTTGCCGAGTGGTAGCCCGCAGCCTTTGGGACTGCCGCGCGATTTGCAAGCTTCAGCAGAGTTGAAAAGTGTAGAGTTGGCTCTCTGAGCCAAACAAAGATCATGAAATCCCATGGCTTGTCTTTGGCGAACAAATATTCGGTATTCGCTAATTGCTTCATAGAAGCAACCCTACACCCCATGGTGCGCTTTTCACGAGCCTAGAGCAAAATGCTGAGCAGCCTATAAATTACAAGCAACCAGGCTACCAGTTAGAAGGGAATATTATGTTAAAAGATAACACACCGCTGATCCACGAGGGAATCCGCACTGCCTACGCTGAGAGCGAGGTGGTAGTGTTTGGTATTCCCTTTGACGGCACCACCTCGTTCCGTCCCGGAGCTCGGTTTGGGCCGCAGGCAGTGCGTCAGGAGCTGGATGGACTTGAAACCTACAGTCCCTACCTGGATCGCGACCTGCTGGATTGTAAGGTTTGCGACCTGGGTGATATCCCGCTGCCCTTTGGCAATACCGCCCGCGCACTGGAGCTGATCAGGGAAGAGGCGCGGTCGCTGGTCAAGGATGGGAAAAAAACGCTGGCCATTGGCGGCGAACACCTGATCTCGCTGCCGGTGATCACAGCCTGGCTGGAAAAACATCCTGATTTGCAGATCGTGCATTTTGATGCGCACGCTGATCTGCGGGATGATTATCTCGGTGAAAAGCTCTCGCACGCCTCGGTCATGCGGCGTGTTTTTGATCGTATGCGCGCGGGACGGATCTGGCAGTTTGGCATCCGTTCCGGCACCAGGCAGGAGTTTGAGTTTGCCGCTGAGAACACGGTCATGCAGCGCTTTGATTTGGCGGGAGTCGAAGAGCTGCCCTATGTGCTGGGCACGGGGCCGGTTTACCTCTCGATTGATCTGGATGTGTTGGACCCCTCTGTTTTCTGCGGCACTGGCACCCCTGAGCCGGGCGGGGTGACCTTTAAGGAGCTGATGGCCGCGATGAGCGTGCTGGCGCAGCTCAACGTAGTGGGCGGGGATGTAGTCGAGCTCGCTCCGCACTATGACCACAGCGGCGTTTCAACCGCGGTGGCCTGCAAGGTGGTCCGAGAGCTGGCGTTGATTATGGCCAGATGAGTGTTTTGGCAGAATAATGATTATTCTGCAATTATTTAAAAGGAGAGAATGAAATGAGAAGAACAATGATAATTGGTGCCGGCGGGGTCGCCGGCGTAGTGGCGCACAAGTGCTGCCAGAACCCGGATGTATTTCAAGAGCTGATGATTGCCAGCCGCACCAAATCCAAGTGCGACGCGCTCAAAGCGCAGTTGGATGGTGGCCGCACAATTCTGCATACCGCGCAGGTGGATGCTGATAACACCGCTGAGCTGATCGCGCTGATCAATGATTTCAAACCTGAGCTGGTCATCAACGTGGCGCTGCCCTATCAGGATCTGACCATCATGGATGCCTGTCTGGCAACTGGCACCCACTATCTTGATACCGCCAATTACGAGCCGCCGGATGTGCCGAAGTTTGAGTATAAATGGCAGTGGGCCTATCGCGAGCGCTTTGAAAAAGCGGGTCTGACAGCGATCCTTGGCTGCGGCTTTGATCCTGGAGTGACCGGAGTTTTCAGCGCCTATGCCATGAAGCACTACTTTGATGAGATCCACTACATTGATATCCTCGATGCCAATGGCGGCGATCACGGTTATCCCTTTGCCACCAATTTCAACCCGGAGATCAATATCCGTGAGATAACTGCCAAGGGTCGTTACTGGGAGGAGGGCGAGTGGATTGAAACCGAGCCGCTCGAGATCAAGCGGGTCTTTGATTTTGACGAGATCGGCGAGAAGGATGCCTACCTGCTCTATCACGAAGAGCTGGAGTCGCTGGTGCTTAATATCAAAGGGCTCAAGCGGATTCGTTTCTTTATGACCTTTGGGCAGAGCTATATCAACCACTTGACCGTGCTGCAGAATGTGGGCATGACCTCGATTGAACCGATTGAGTTTGAAGGTAAGCTGATTCAGCCCTTGCAGTTCCTGAAAGCTGTGCTGCCTGATCCAGCCTCATTGGGGCCGCGTACCAAGGGCAAAACCAATATCGGGTGCATCTTCCAGGGTGTTAAAGATGGCAAGCCGGTGAATTACTATGTTTACAACATCTGTGATCATGAGGCTTGCTATAGGGAGGTTGGCTCGCAGGCCATCTCTTACACCACCGGTGTTCCGGCCATGATTGGCGCCAAGCTACTCCTGGAGGGTAAATGGAAAAAGCCCGGCGTGTACAATGTGGAGGAGTTTGATCCTGATCCATTTATGGTGGAGCTCAACAAACAGGGGCTGCCTTGGAGAGAGGATTTTAATCCACCGTTGGTGGATTAAAATCGGTAAGCAAAAAAATAAGGTAAAAAATGAATGGTAAAAAATGGATACGCAGATAACAGGTTAGAGGTGTTGTGATGCCGGTTACCGTTGATCATGAATTTGTGTGCATGTCGCAGGATCAGTTTGCTACAGATGGATTTGGTGTTGCAGAGAAGATGTTAGTGGTTGAGCTACTCAGTGAATGGGGAACAGGGTTATCGCGGAGGTTGTATGAGGAGGCAATTGTTCATCTTTGCTGTGGTACTCAAAATGCATTGTCGGACGTTGATGTTGCTCTTGATGGGGTTGTCATAGCAAAGCAACAGATGTTGTTGTGTGCAAAGCGGAGCGCGTTAAGAGTTACATCGTTTGATCATGGGTCAGGGGGCTATTCTAATGATTTGACCCGGCTCATCAAACGTACTGACATAGATCACGTTCAGTGGGTTAATATAGATCGAGGAGTTCTTTCTTTTACTACGCTTGGCTGAACAAGCAAATTTTGAATATTTTATTTTTTACCTTAACATTTTTTACCTTAATATTTTAACCTTATTGTTTTTTGGAGAGTTATGACTGAAGCAGATACCAATTTACTAAACAGCATCCCAACCCCGGCATATGTGGTTGATAAGCGGCTACTACGCAGAAACTTGAAAATCATGCAGCGTGTTCAGGATGAGACCGGGTGTAAAATACTGCTGGCACTGAAAGGTTTTTCTATGCATGCGCTCTTTTCCTTGGTTGGCGAATATCTGGCCGGTGTCACCGCCAGCTCGCTCTTTGAAGCGCGCCTGGGCGCGGAGTGCATGGGCAAGGAGGTGCATATCTACGCCCCGGCCTTTCGTGACGATGAGTTTGAGCAGATCATGCAGCACTGCAATCATATTGTCTTTAACTCGCCGGCACAGTATAGGAAGTTCAGAGCACAGGTGCAGGGCTACAGCAAAAAGATTGAGTGCGCCCTGCGCCTTAACCCCGAGTACTCTGAGTTGAAGGTCGAGATCTATGATCCCTGCGCCAAATACTCACGCATGGGAACAGTTGCCAGCCAGATTCAACCCGGCGATCTGGAGGGTTTAGAGGGGCTGCACTTTCACACCATGTGTGAGCAGAACTCCGACACGCTCGAGCGCACTCTCCAGGTGGTGGAGGAAAAATTCGGAGAGTACTTTTATCAGATGCGTTGGATCAACTTTGGCGGCGGACACCATATCACCCGCGACGACTATGATGTTGAGCGTCTCATCCGCCTGATCAAACATATCATGCAGAAATACAATGTGATGGTCTATCTGGAGCCCGGCGAGGCCGTTGCCTTGAACTGCGGCTATCTGGTGACATCGGTGATGGATTTGATTGAGAATGAGATGCAGCTGGCGATCATCGATGCCTCGGCGGCCTGCCACATGCCGGATGTGCTTGAAATGCCCTATCGTCCACATATTATCGGATCAGGCATGGCAGGCGAGAAGGCAAACACTTACCGGCTGGGCGGGCTGACCTGCCTGGCCGGCGATGTGGTGGGCGACTACTCTTTTGATCACCCGCTACACCCTGGAGATCGTTTGATCTTCACTGACATGGCGCACTACACCATGGTCAAGAACAACATGTTCAACGGCGTGAACCTGCCGGCCATTGCTATCATGGATGAGGGTGGAATAAATATAATCCGCGAATTTACCTTTGCCGACTACAAGGGACGCCTCTCATGAAGCAGGATGATTTTGACGCTTAGCCTCTGTATGTTGTTGTGTGTCAAGCTGTTAGTTGTAAAAAGAGCAGGATGATTTTGACGCTTAGCCTCTGTATGTTGTTGTGTGTCAAGCTGTTAGTTGTAAAAAGAGCCTGTTTTTGGCCCTTAGAAGGCGATTTCGAGTATGTTTTTGAGGTTTTAAGGGGATTAAATTCGCTATGCGGGCGACTGCGGGCGGCATAGCGACTGACCTATTCCATCAGCACTTTGTCAAAGGCCAACTATCCGTCTTTGGGAGTTAAAGTGCACTGTTTTACGCTTTATTCACTCCGCATTGATGAAGCGTGCTCTTTGTTCTCCGGCGGGTTATTGAGAAATTGCCGCTTTGCATTGTTAAAAGTCGCGCATCAAGGCGCGTCACGCAGGCGGAAGAAGCTGTTCGTAGGTGTCAGCGTGCCTGTCCACTCTATGGGGCTGGAGACGGTCTGCCAGTTAGCGGGTGTCAGCGAAGGGGTTTGATCAACCACCCAGCGCAGTGTGACCTCGGTTTGTCCAGCGGTAATTTGGGTGAAGCGAGTGCAGGTGAGCAGGTTGAGGTTGCTCTGACTCAGAAGCCGCAGCGAGATGCCTCGTACTTGAAAGTCATCGAGACCGCCCGTGATGCCGCCCGAGGAATTACGGGCTATCAGGGCGAAAGTGTTCACTCCTGGTTGCAACGCACCGGCAGGCAAACGCATGGTTTTCGTAACCCAGGTTTCATCCTTATGGGTGGGCAGAGTGGCGACTTTAGCTCCGTTGATCAGGATAACGTTCCCACTGTAGTCCACGTCGAATTCATCCAGCACGAGTTTCGCTTCGGGTCCTTCCGCAAACGCCGGCAGCGTGAACAACAGTGTCAGATCACGCTGCGGCGTAGGTTCCTCCCAGTCTGCCATGGTGTCGTCGCCAAGGTGAACAACCTGGTTCGTGAGCAGAGGGAGGGTGAGAGTGTCGCCAGGAACGCCAGCCACCATCAGGGTGCTTTCCTCGCTGCGGCCACAGTACACACGGCGTAGAAATAATTGCTGACCACCAGCAAACCGGGGTCGTGGAAAGCCGATTCCTGGGCACTGACAACAATATCCGCACTGCTGCTGAAAGCCACGCCGTCGTAGCTGCGACGGATCGCGTACCCGTGACATTCGTGGCGGTTGAGGGTGTCCACGAGAGCCAAACACCCTGACCAATGAGGCGAACCTGCACGTTGGATGGCGGGGCGACATCCCCGCCGCCGGCATAGAAAAGCGCGCGTAGACTGTCAATGTCCGAGCCGGGAGACTTTGTGTTGAGTGTCTCGGTGGCGATGTCCTGCAACCACACATAGCGGGCGCTCGTCAGCCCTGACGAGTGGATATCAATCAGGCTCAAGGCCCGGCCCACGGCAATAAAGATAAAGGAGTTCGTCTCCGTGGAGTTGGAGACGAGCACGCGATAACTTTCGTCTACGCCGCCAAAAGCCGCGCCGCTTTCGCGTACTTCCAGATCCATGCCCGGGCCGTCCACCACCGGTGTGTCAGCACCCATGTCCAGTATAATGCTTCCACCAGGGCCGCCGAGAGAGACACTGTTGCCATCTGCCGGGCCGAGGGCATTGGCGGCGTTGGTATAGTTGTTGCCGTTGTTGCCTTCCAGGATGCGGGCGAAGATAACGGCCTTAGCGTATGGATCGGCCGCGCTGGCGCGTATGGAGGCCAGCGCCAGTGCTATGGTGAGTGCTAGGAGGAGTTTGGTTGTTGGTTTCATAGTTATTCCTTATTAAAGTCGAGATAAAGAAGAGTGAATGCGAGTATTCCCATACCTACTACGATTGAGCTGTTTTGCACTTTGCTGTGCGCATTGCTGATATTACTATCTCATGCTTGCATCAATTATATCACAGCGTGATACGAATGGTTGCAAAAAATTATTTATTTTAGCCTTCATCACAAAATAAAATATTTGTGTTGCAGTTATGATATGATTTAAACTTATGACTATATTTTGGAAAACCGAATCCAGTTATGATGCGAAGTGCGCTGATGGTAGACTGTCGCGGAGTCCACCCTGTGTTCTGTGTTGCTCGTGCCCAGCACGAATCTTGGCAATAAGGAGATAGAGAATGAGTGAAATCGGAAAAATGAATACGTTACTTGTGACAAGGGCATCGGATTTCGGGGTCTATCTTGACGCAGGCGAGCTTGGCGAAGTGCTGCTTCCAAACCGATATGTCAGCGAGGACATGAAGCCGGGCGCTATGGTTGAAGTGTTCATCATGCTCGACTCAGAAGACCGCTATGTTGCCACAACCGACACACCCCTCGGCATGGTGGGTGAATTTGTGCCGCTGAAGGTAGTGGCAGTCACTGACTTCGGCGCTTTTATGGGGTGGGGAATGCTAAAGGACCTGCTCGTGCCGTTCCGTGAACAGCAGATGCCGATGTGTGTTGGTGATACATTTGTGGTGTATATCTATGTTGATGAGGTCAGCCAGCGTCTTGTGGGCTCCACTAAGATCGAAAAAATTATCGATATGACTGGTGCGCGCTACGATCAAGGCGAAAAAGTCGATCTGCTTGTTTACGCCAACACAGAGCTTGGGTACAAAGCGATCATCAATGGTACGCATGAGGGGCTGATCTTCCACCATGAGGCCCTTGAACCCCTGGCGCGGGGTCAGCGTATTGAAGGCTTTGTCAACCAGAGGCGGGGGGATGGCAAATTCAGCCTCTGTCTTCGAAAACCGGGCAGAGAGAAGGTTGTGGCACTCACGGAACGGATATTGGCCCACCTGAATCAGAACGCGGGCTTTATGCCCATTACTGATAAAAGCCCGCCCGCAGAGATCTACGCTCTCTTTGGCGTAAGCAAGAAAACATACAAGCAGGCAATTGGCGCGCTATACAAAAAACGGCTGATTACATTTGAAAACAATGGAACAAAATCTTTGCTGCCTTGATGTTTGCAGCAAGCATCTTGCTTGCAGAAAACATTTTCATTCAAGCTTGAATCTTGAGGTGCTTCATCCATACGGAGTGAATAAAGCGTAGAATCATGCACTTTGACTCCAAAAGGTTGATAGTTAGTGGTTGTTTTAAACACCACTTTGAGTGTTTTCACTCAACAATTTATGAATCGCCCGATTTGGGGAAGTTGTGGGGGAAGAGGGTGATCAACGTATCCTGATTTCTAATCGACACCTGTGTTCGGCTGACTGCTATACTTGTGCAAGTAATCAGGAGAACCCCGAAGGGGTGTATTCACCTTAGCCCGGGGCAAGCGAAGCGCAGCCCCGGGCGGTAAGAAGTTAGATTTGTGGCCTGAAAGGTCACCTCAAAATCGTGGCTGAGGTGCCCTTTCAGGGCACATAAATGCGGGCTCCGGATACCCGGGACGTTGTCCCGGGCTATGGTGAATCCGGCCCGTTGGGCCAGTAAGACGAACAATCCTAATCAAACAACGGCTGCCTGTGGCTGGTCGAAAGAGATAAGGATTGGGATAAGGATTAGCCACCGACAACATGTTTTTACGGACCAACATGTCTTGCCCTTTGCTAAGGGCCTAGATCCGCGCTGGGCACAGAGTGTCAAAGTGCACGAGTTAAAAGGTCGTGCAACGTAGGTCCGATTTCCAATCGGACTGTCCGGTTGGAAACCGGACCTACTGAGGTAGGGCACCTCTCCGGTTTGCGATAGCGGCAACGATACTGGTGGACGATTTTCAAGGGCGGGGTTTTTAATCGTAATCCGCTGTCGTCACCCAGCATCGTCAACTGATGGTGCTCAAAGTAGAGTTTTTGCGCTGGACTTCGTTGTTGTGACAACATACACTGTATTGGTTTAGGGCTTATTAAGACCCTCGTGAAAGTAACCAAGAGGTATCATCAAATGAAAACAAGTAGATTTAGAAAACCTATCTGCAATATTGTCAAACACTCTGTTCCCGCCTTTGCAACAGCACTGTTTGCCGCAATAACGCTGGTAACCAGTGCGCAGCAGGTGCTCTTTGATTTTAATGACGGCTTACAAACATGGACAAAGATCTATCCAGCAGGACACTACGCGGAAGACACATTATGGTCTGCAGGTGCCCTTGGCGAGGGGCATGACAACGGCGCAACACGGTTCGGTCGCTCCCCTGAGTTCTATTTAGATGGATCGGGGGATCTGACCTTCCAGTTGCGTGGCGGAGAGTCTCCTTTAGCTGCACCGGATTTGCCTCCTGCACAGATACCTGCATCATCAATAGACAACGGTGGTTTTGCGGGCGTTGCTCTGCGCGATGTGGCCGACGATATCTATATCATGAGTAAGCGCAGAACAGGAAACGACAATACCGTATGGCAGGCCAACAGTTTTACAGCGGCTGAGCTGGCACCCTACGCCAATAACGGGAAAAGGTACACCCTCGACTATATCGACTACAACCGCGGCACCTGGGGCTGGACCTATCTGGACAATGTCTCGTTGCCTGCTAAAATGGTTGAAGTCAACATGTACAGCGTTACACTTGAGCCGTTTAGTCCAGCCCACATTGCTGGCAACAACATCACTTTACGTGTCAGCCATGGAACAGATGTCTCGTCCTTGGCTCCGACCTGCAAATTTATCCCCCCGTCTCCCGCAGCAACCTGCTCGCCCGCCTCAGGCTCCACTCAGGATTTTTCAACAGGGCCGATAGCGTACACCCTCGTCTCTGCCGACCTCACAGTCACAAACATCTATTCAATGAGAGTCGAGGTTATGCCCTCACCCTCAACAGCTCTGGTCGGACAGTGGGTTTCATGTTATGACCACCTAAAAGACACATCGGGCTACACCCTGGCTGGAACCCACGACGGCACCGTTGTTGGAGAGGTTGCAAACCTCACGTACAGTCCTGACACCCCCCCGGGATTCGGGGGTAGCTCACTTGATCTAAGAGCCGGAGCGGTCGGGGTCAGGATTGATAACACAAAAACCAGCGATCCTGTGTACGCAAACACATTTGACGAAGGTATTAGCAACCAGTTCACTGTAGCTTTCTGGGCCAAGGGAATGCCGGAAACATGGGCACCCTGGGTCTCCAAAAGAGGTGAGTGGGGCATTGGATGGCAGCTCCGCAGAATGGAAGATCTGCCTGTGGCCGGCTTCACTATCCGTGGAATTGAGAATAATTTTGATGGATTGGGAAGCCCTGTCAATGTCAATGATTCTCCGGCTGTGTGGCATCATTTTGCAGGTGTCTGGAACCAAAAGGATGGCACCCGTAATCTATATGTAGATGGTGTTCTATCACATGTTGTTTACAATGACCCATCTCAGATCATGGCCCTTGCCCCCCAAAAAGCCTTGGCTATCGGCGCGCGGGCAGATGGCGGAAATTGGTATGAAAATTATTTTTCAGGTTTGATATATGATGTGCGGATTTACAACCAGGCGCTCTTGGCCAATGAAGTCGAGGTTGTGATGACCACACCAACAACCCAGCAACCACCGGAGTCTTTCCTTAAAATACAGTCCTATGGAGTAGCCGGGTGGCAGGCCACGATTTCCACAGAGAGGCGCACCATCAGCTGGGTAGTGCCTTTTGACTCAGATTTGACAGCTCTAAGACCTGAGTTTACACTCAGCAATGGAGCCACATGCAACCGCATATCCGGTGAGCGCGTTGACTTCACTCAACCTCAGAGCTACGCGGTTACCTCTGCCGATGAACAGCTGACAGTTGTTTACACTGCCAAGGTATACACGGTTTTTGACTTCAACGACAGCACGCTCCAGGGCTGGAATAACCGGGTATGGGATTTGAATGCCGGCAGCGGCAGCGGAGGGTGGGTCGATATGGAGCCTGACCATATCATAATGCCGGAAGCTATTAATGGAGGTGTTATTCAACCTCCTTCAGGGAGCAATTACCTCTTTGGTGCAACTAACAAATTTGTCGAGGCATACCCGAAGGGTTTGAGTTCATCCGATGATTATCATGAAAACACGCTCTGGCTGCGTTCGCCTGAGTTTTATCTGAACAGTATAGGGGATTTAACTGTGGAGCTCGCTGGCGGTTATGCAAGAGACGCGGCGCCGATCAATGCGCAAGCGGTTCCTGTGCAAGCCTCCTATAGTGGCTGGATGGGCGTGGTTCTGCGTCGCGTCAGCGATGGCGAGTTTGTAATCACAAAACCTGCCGTTAGATTGGGTGGCAGTGGAAGTGGCACTTACCGCACAACGACCTTCACCCAGGCCGAGCTGGCCCCCTACGCAGGCAGCAAAGCCTATACGCTGGAGCTGATCAGCACCCATCAAGGTGAGTGGGGTTGGCTTAAAATGGACAACATCCGGATTCCGGGCAGCAGCGTCCCTGTCCCGGCAGTTGGAATGATCATCTTGATCAGATAGAAACAAGACCAGTGTTGCACACAAACCGGCCGCACTAGGCCCTTACCAAAGGGCAAGACAGAGCTGTTGGTCCTTAAAAACATGTTGTCGGTGGGTTTATCTTGATCTTAATCTTAATCTCAATCCTTATCTGTTTCGACCAACTACAGGCTGACGTTGTTTGATTAAGATTACGATTAGGATTGTGATTAGGATGGAGCCCATCCTTGTCTTAATCCTAAACCAGCGGAGCCGGAACCAAACTGAGCCTATGTGATATGCGAAATTATTTCTCTCTCATTGAACAATTGTGTGATATGCCCCGCTGGTTTAGTCAACAACGCTATGCGTTGCATAGAAAAGATGGAAGTTCTTTCTTTTGCGCCTTTTGCGCCTTTTTGCGGCTATTCCTTTTTTCCTTTGCTTCGCTATGTTTAGCCGCAAAAAAACGCAAAAGTCGCAAAATCTTTCGCAAACATGATAGGATTTAAGAAAAGAGGTACTAACGCACCCTCTGTGCCCCTCAGTGTCTCAGTGGCAAAAAATTGGTTGCCTGCCTGTGCGTTGCACGCAGACAGGTGGCTATGCTGTGCGCTAGGTTGCTTTATGGTTTCAGATAAAAGTCGGGTGCGGCTATAATTCAACTGTTACATTTAGCGGCAAAATTCTGTTTTGCATTCGGCATTGACAGTTTCCTCTGCTTCGACTACTATATTAACTCTTTTTGGAAATAAAAGGGTGGGGTTTTAATCCCGCTCTTTTTTGTTGGTGGCGATATGGATTTTAAGGCGAAGGCGGTGCAGTGATGAATAACGAGTTACTTTCAATCATCAGTTATTTAGAGCGCGACAGAGGCGTTGATAGAGAGATTATCATTCAGGCGATTGAGTCTGCTGTTCAACAGGCAGCGCGCAAGAGTCTTGAAGTGACTGATGATCTGCGCGTCACCATTGATCGGACGACTCTGAGGATTAACGCATTCGACACGGTTGTTGCATCGGATGAGGAGGATGGCCTCGGTTTTATTTCAATGCGGCAGGCAAAGAGGTTGAAGCCGGATGTTGCGCCCGATGATGTGATTGAGATTGAAGTTCCCCCTGCCAAGCTGGGGCGGATCGCAGCTCAGACTGCCCGCCAGATGATACTGCAAAAGATTCGCGAAGCAGAGCGCAAGAACGTTTATGATGAGTACAAGGATCGGATTGGCGATATTGTGAGCGGCACGGTGCGTCAGATCAGCCACCGGGATCTGATTATTGACCTTGGTAAAACCGAGGCGGTGCTGCCATCCAAAGAGCGCATTCCCTCTGAGGAGTACAATGTGGGCGACCGGGTGCGGGCCTATGTGCTGAGGGTGCAGGCAGCCTCTAGCGGACCGGCCGTGGTGCTTTCCCGCGCTTGTAATGATTTTGTCAAAACTCTCTTCTGTTTAGAGGTCTCCGAGATCGCAGACGGCATTGTGGAGGTGATGGGGGTGGCCCGTGATGCTGGTTACCGCTCTAAGATTGCCGTCAAAACCCTGGATGAAAAGGTTGATCCAGTCGGTGCCTGTGTGGGCTTGCGCGGTGTGCGCGTGCGTAATATTGTGCGCGAGTTGAATGGCGAGAAGATTGATATTGTCCGGTGGAGTGCTGATATCAAACAGTATGTCACGCAGGCGCTTTCCCCTGCCAAGCTGAAAGCGATTGAGCTGGATGAGGCAGAGGAGGAGGGCCGCCGCACAGTGCATGTGACGGTGGATGCTGATCAGCTTTCGCTGGCGATTGGCAAGCGCGGTCAGAATGTGCGCCTGGCATCCAAGTTAACCGGCTGGCGTATTGATATTCAAAAGGTGGAGGAGGAGACCTCCTTTGAGGACAAGCGCAAGAGCGCGATTGAGGAGCTGGCGGAGGTGCTCGACCTGACAGATGAGGTCGCGACGAAACTGGTTGAGTGCGGTTTTCTGACAACAGAGGGGATTGTTGAGGTGGAGGCCGCCTATTTACAGGAAATTTGCGAATTTGATGATATAACCGCCAGTACGATCTGGGCTGCGGCAGCGGCGGCTAGCAGTGTTGAAGATTTGGGAGAGTAAAACAGTATGAGAGTATGTGAACTTGCAGGCAGAGCGCAAACCTCCAGTTATGAGGTTATGAAGCAGGCTGAGGCGTTGGATATTGAGGTCTATTCGCCTTTAACCAAGCTTGAGGAGGGTGATGTAAAAAAACTCCAGGAGGCGCTGAACAAGCGTTCAAACATTGAGATTGAGCGCGGGGTTGCTGAGCGCGCTGCTCAGCGTGAAAAGAAACTCAAGGCTGTGGTGAGCCGAGTGCTGGAGCGCACCAAAATAGAGGGCGCAGCCCTTAAGGTTCATCGCGACAAGGCTTTGGAGATGGACGCTTTGCTGAAGGGCAAGGTGGTTCCAACCCAGGCTCTGCCCGCGCAGGCAGCTGAAGAGGTGCAACCGGAAAAGATCGAGACCCCCGTGGTCACAGCTGAGGCTGTTGCGCCGGTGGCTGCGGCTGTTGAGCCGACGGCTGCGGCTGTTGAGCCGGTGGCTGAGGGTGTTGAGCCGACGGCTGCGGCTGTTGCGCCGGCGGCTGAGACCGGCTCAGACGTTGCCCCTGTGGCGCCAGTTGCCAAGAAGAAGCCTAAGCCTGCAGGCGCGGCAGCCCCTGCAGCCAAACCGCCCAAAAAGATTGATGAGTCGACCGCGGAAGCTGTTGAAACTCGTTTTGAGCGCGCTGACAAGAGCGTGAAGGCCACAAAGCCGGCGCGCGCGCACGATCAAAGGCCCGGGTTTAAAGAGGGTAAAGCTGACAAAGAGAGTGAGCGCCATCAGCGCGAGGTGGTTCGTCCACGCGGCGCGCCGCAGCGCCAGGTTCTAAGGCAGCGTGAGGTCACGGCCACTGCAATGGATGAGAAGAGCGTTGCGCCTGATCGGATTATCACGCTGCGTGGTGCGGTTGTTATTAAAGAGCTGGCCGAGAGAATGGGATTACGTCCCAACCGGTTGATCGCTGATCTGATGCAGATGAACATGCTGGTCTCAATCAATGAGCGGATAGAGCTTGATATTGCCAGTCGTCTGACTGATAAATATGGATTTAAAATTGAGATCGAGCGCCAGAAACGTTCGAGCGAGCGCAGGCCGGTACTGAAAACCTCTGGCTCTGATGATGCGATCCCGGAGGATGAAATTAGCGACATGGTGGTGCGTCCGCCGGTGGTCACCTTTCTTGGACATGTTGACCATGGCAAAACCTCGCTCATGGATCGTATTCGCAATACAAAGGTTGCCTCAGGCGAGGCGGGTGGTATCACCCAGCATCTCGGTGCTTACACATTGGAGCTTAGCGGACGCAAGATTACCTTCCTCGATACCCCGGGCCATGCCGCGTTTTCATCCATGCGTGAGCGTGGAGCCAGTATGACCGATATTGCTGTGATTATCATTGCAGCGGACGATGGTATCATGCCGCAAACCCGCGAGGCCATTAAGCATGCCCGGGCAGCGGGTGTCCAAATCATGGTTGCCATCAATAAATGTGACCTGCCGGATGCGCAGCCGGACAAGGTGCGCCAGATGTTGCAGGCCGAGGGACTTACCCCGGAAGAGTGGGGCGGCGATGTTATCTGTTCAGAGGTCTCTGCCGCCACAGGCGCCGGCATGGATCATCTTTTGGATATGATCCTCCTGCAAGCTGATATGCTGGAACTGATGGCGAATCCCAAGCGGCGCGCCGACGGTATTGTTGTTGAAGCGCAGCTTGAACAGGGGCTCGGGCCAACCGCAACCCTGCTGATCAAGGGCGGCACGTTGAAAGTGGGCGACATACTGCTGTGCGGCGAGTACTTTGGTAAGTCGCGCGGTTTGATTGACGACCGTGGACGGCGCGTGAAATCCGCCGGACCATCAACCGCTGTGAAGTGCATGGGCCTTTCCGGGGTGCCTGAAGCAGGCGCGGAGTTCCGTGTTATGAACAATGAGAAGCGTACGCGGGCACTGGCCTCTGAAGCCGCCAATGCCAACAAGATGGCACAACTCTCAGCTTCCAAACCCAAATCAATGGATGCCATGCTGCTGATGAGTTCGGGTAAGAAGCTGGAGCTGCCGGTGATTGTCAAGGCCGACACCCAGGGCTCGCTCGAAGCCATAGTCGAAGCCTTTAATGAAATCAAGAGTGAGAAGGTCAAACTCAATGTGATCTCAGATGGCATCGGCAATGTTTCGGCAACCGATGTCAATAAAGCCGCCGCTGGTTCGGCACTGGTGGTCGGCTTTAGCGTTGGTATTGAGTCTGGCGTTCAGCAACTTGCGCGGCATGATGGTGTTCGCATCAATACCTTCCGTATCATCTATGAGATGCTGGATTTCATTAAAGAGCGCATGCTCGATCTGCTGCCGCCTGAGTATAAAGAGGTTGTACGGGGGCATGCGGAGATACGCGCCATCTTTGACATTGGCAAGACCGGGCGTGTCGCTGGCTGTCAGATGCTGAATGGAACGCTGCTCGCCAAAGGTTACTATCGCATTAAACGCGGCTCTGAGGTTGTCTATGAAGGCACGCTCGCTAAACTTCAACACTTCCAGCAGGTGGTCTCTGAGGTCTCTGGATCGCAGGAGTGCGGCATCCTGTTCAAGGGGTTTGAGGATTTCGCGGTGGGCGATATTGTCGAGTGTTATGTTCAGGAGCTGTTGCCTGTGACGCTGTGACGCAGCTCTGATTAAAGGTTGGGAGGCTAATGTGGCTGTCAAACGTATGGATCGTATTAATGTGCTTCTCCGTCGCGCGATCGGGGAGGCTCTCTATCAGGTGTTCGCTGGCGAGACCATTGATTTAGCCGCAATCACCGTCACCCAGGTCGATTGCGCCCCTAATCTGCGTAATGCAACGGTGATGGTCTCAGTGTATGGTCATGAGGATCAGCGCACGCGGATGATTACTCATCTCTCTCGTAAAGCAAAGGATCTGCAGTCAATTATCAACCGCGATTTGACGCTCAAATACACTCCGCGCCTGACTTTCAAGTTGGATCGCTCCATTGAAAAAGGTGACCATGTGCTTGCTCTTATCTCGCGCTTGAACGATGAGCCAGAGGTTGAAAACCTTTGAAGAAATTAAAGAGTTATAACGAGTGCCGCGATGGAGTTCTGCTGGTGGACAAGCCTGCCGGGTGCACGTCGCACGACATTGTGCATGCAATCCGCCGAAAGTTCCAGTTGAAAAAGGTGGGGCATGGCGGGACGCTTGATCCCAATGCAACGGGCTTGCTGGTTTTGTTGCTCGGTAAAGGAACTAAACTTTCCGATCAGGTGATGGGGGGCGATAAAACCTATACAGGAGTAATCCGCCTGGGAGTCGTAACCTCAAGCCAGGACTGTGATGGTGAGGTGCTGGAGGAAAACCCCTGGGAGCACGTGACCCGCGAGCAGGTGGAAGCAGGGATGAAAGCGCTGACCGGCGATCTTTTTCAAACTCCACCAATGGTCTCTGCTGTCAAAGTGGGGGGTGTCCCTCTCTATAAACTGGCGCGTAAAGGCGAGGAGATCGAGAGAAAACAACGCTTTGTGCATGTCTACCGGTTTGTTGTCACCAGCTGGCAACCACCGCTACTCTCTTTCGAGGTGATCACCACCAAAGGAACTTATGTGCGCACACTGGCGCATGACATGGGCGCGGCTTTGGGCTGCGGCGCTTCGCTGGATGCCTTGCGGCGCACACACTCCGGCAGCTTTGAACTCCAGAATGCCATGCCCTTTGAGGATGCGCTGAGTCTGACCCTGGCGCAGCTGAATCAACGTGTTTTGCCGTATGAGCAGTTTGCCGTGCGCGCATGAGGGTTACAATTTTAAACAGCACCTGTGGTCGCGGGAGCGGCGGTGTGTAAACCGAGGCAGTCTGATGAAGATTTTTAGAGAGCCATCCCAGTTTCGTGATCTGTCAATGCCCGTTGTCCTGGCTGTCGGCTTCTTTGATGGTGTCCATAAGGGGCATCAGGCCTTGTTGAAAAGCGCGGTGGAGCGCGCGCGGGCGATCATTGGGCAGGCCTGGATCATGACCTTTGACCAGCACCCGCTTGCGCTGCTGGCGCCCTATAAACGCCCTCAACTGCTCAGCTCAACCCAGGAGCGCCTGGAGCTCTTTGAGAAGCTCGGGATTGACGGCGTGCTCCTAATTGATTTCACGCGCGAAATCGCGTCTCAAGAACCAGGCGATTTTGTGCGCTGGCTATGCGACAAAGAGGCTGGCTGCGCGCAGCGCTCCCAGTTGCGTGAGGTTCGCTGCGGCCACAACTGGAGCTTTGGCAAACAGGCTGTCGGCACCCCCGAAGTTTTAGCGCAGTATGGCAAACACTTTGGCTTCAAAGTCGTTGTTGTGCCCTACGCTGGCTTTGGCGGAGTGGAGATCTCCAGCACCAGGATTCGCTGTGCTGTTTGCGAGGGCCGTGTTGCCGATGCCAGCCAGATGCTGGGACGGCCCTATGCCGTGAGCGGAAAAGTGGTTGGCGGCAGGGGCGTTGGCCATCGCCTGAACCTGGCAACCGCTAACATTATCCCTGATGTTGACCTTCTGCCAGCCAAAGGGGTTTATGCTGTGCGCATCACGCTTGGCGCTGAGACCTATGGCGGCGCCGCCAATCTAGGGGTGCGCCCGACTTTCAGCGACACCTCCCCGGATGAGATCGTTCTTGAAACCCATCTCTTTGACTTCAACAACACTCTGTACGGCAAAGAGATCAAAGTTCACTTTATCGCCTTTCTGCGCGAGGAGCAGGCGTTTCCGTCAGCCACTGAGCTAATGCAACAGGTGGCCGAGGATATTGAACAGGCAAGGGAAATCTTAAAAAATTGCACCCTTGTTTTATGATTTGTGTTTTGGTAGAATGGTTTTCCACAACCCGAATTTTAAATTTACTTAAGTAGTATATGTTTTTCAAAAAAAATAAACCTGTTATACGCGACCGAAATAAACATTGCATATCACGTGCTAACATCGACCCTGACGCGGTTAAAGTCCTCTATCGGCTCTCGAACAGCAATTATATCTCCTATATGGTGGGCGGGAGTGTGCGCGATCTGCTGCTCGGACGCTGCCCCAAGGATTTTGATATCAGCACTGACGCTCAGCCCGCGCAAATCCGCAAACTCTTCCGTAACTGCTTTTTGATTGGCCGGCGCTTCCGCCTGGCGCACATTGTTTTTGGTCGTAAGGTTATTGAAACCAGCACCTTCCGCGCCCAGCCCGAGCCAACAGAGGGCGATAGCGCGCTCTATCAGAGTGAGGATAACACCTTTGGAACCCCTGAGCAGGATGCTAAAAGGCGCGATTTTACGGTGAACGGGCTTTTTTATGATATAAAAACCTTTGCGGTGATCGATTATGTGGATGGTCTCAAAGACCTTGAAAATAAAGTGATCCGCAGCATTGGCGATCCCAATGTCCGCTTTCGCGAGGACCCGGTGCGTATGATGCGGGCTGTTAGATTTGCGGCTAAACTGAATTTCACGATCGACAAGGGCTGCTGCAAGGCGCTAAAAAAACACCATGCTGATATCCTTAACGCCTCTGTGCCACGCGTCTGCGAGGAGGTTTACCGCCTGTTCACCGTGAATGCGTCAGAGAAGGCTTTCAGGTTGATGTGGGAGTTCAAACTGCTGGAGGATCTGCTGCCGGAGATCAATGAGTATATCAATCGCAGCGGTAAAAACACCTCACCGCTCTGGCGCTATCTTGCCGCACTTGACCGTATGCCCGAGAATGGAAGTTTTTCAAATGGAGTGCGCACCGCAGTTCTGTTTTATCCGCTGTTCCTGGAGCAGTGTAACCGTGAGAGTGAAGCCACGCCCCATGGACGGGTTAACCGCACACATGTCGCCCGCAAGGTACTGAACCATCTTGTCAGCTCGCTGCACATTCCCAAGGCGATATTTTATGCAACAGTGTCAGCCATGGATCTAATTCCCCGCTTTGACCCTATGCCAACTCAAGCCAGAGCCAGGCGTTTTGTCAGAAACAGCAATTTTGAGGATGCGTTTATCTTTAAGCAGATTGTAGCCGCAGCCGAAGGCGACACCTTTGAAACACTGGCACAGTGGAAAGAACTTTGTAACGCGGTTGAGCCGGGCGAAATCATTGATCAACACCATGATGAGGGTGACAGAGCGCCCCGGCGCAGACGCCGCCACCCAGGGCGAGGCCGTCAAAAACAGAGGCAAGCTTAGTACAAATTAGCTGGTTGACGTTGCCTGCGGAATTTGATATAAATTGAGACATGTACACCCCCTTCGTCTATCGGCTAGGACCTCGGGTTTTCATCCCGGAAAGAGGGGTTCGATTCCCCTAGGGGGTGCCATTTCATTATTTTCAGATTCCAAAATTTGCAGTACAGGCTTTAGCCTGCTCCAAAGCGGGTATTGAGATGAAGTTTCATCTATGCTGGAGCAACGTAGGTCCGATTTCCAATCGGACATGTCCGGTTGAAAACCGGTCCTACTGAGGTCGGACACGTCTCCGGTTGACGATGGCGGCGACGATGCTGGTGGACGATTTCACAAACCGACAAACCTTTGGAAAGAACAATTAATTGTTTTTTCCGGTCGCCTAAGCGACTAAGATGCAATGATATGAGGATGCAATTCAAAACAAGGCGTATGTGCCTTTTTCTCACTTTGCTTGCCCACGCCTGGCCCTTGATAGGCGTTACGCATGAGGCCTCAAAAAACGTCCAGCCGCTGTGTGACACCCTTCCGAAGCAACCTAACATTGTAATCTGCATGGTGGATGATTTGGGCTGGAACCAGATTAGCGTCAAACAGTCGACCATGGGAACCGCGCAAGCGGGATTCATCACACCGCATCTTGAAAAGCTGGCAGATCAAGGGCTCAGCTTCACCCACGCTTATGCGCAGCCTAACTGTGCGCCAACGCGCGCGGCGATGATCACTGGCCAATACCCCGCGCGCGTTCATAATGATGTCTATGTTGTCGGCAACCTCAATCGCTTTGGCGGCAAAGGGTTCTCAAAGAAGAGTGCCCGATTCTCCGGGCCGCTGCAAAGCCAGGATGTCGCGGTGGAGGCAATCACAGTGGCGGAGGCGCTCAAACGCAATGGCTATGCCACCGCGCATATCGGCAAATATCATGTTGGCGGTCATGGGGGAGAGCAGACCCTGCCGGAGAGTGTCGGCTTTGATATTAACATCGGCGGCTGCCAGCAGGGCCATCAGAGCGTTTGTTTCGCAACTCAGCAGGGTGGCGGCGGCTGGCTGTTTAAAGGGTTGGGACGCGGTGATTTCGATCGCTTTGCAGCGCCGTACACGGCCCAATATCTCAAGCAGTATGGTTATCCCGCATCACTGGCCGGAACTCCCAAGCATGTCAGCGATGCAGTCGATGATGCAATGGAGGAGAGCGTTAAAAAGCTGAGTGCAACTAAAAAACCATTTTATCTGCAACTGCACCCCTATGCGATTCACAGCCCGGTTAAGTCACGCCCTGATTTGCAGGCAACGCATGGCAGCGCCCTCGCCGGGTTTGTCGCCAGTATTGACCTGACCATCAGCCGCTTGCTGAAGGCAATCGATGATCCGGACGGGGATGGCGACACCAGCGACAGCCTCGCTAAAAAAACCTTGATTCTGTTCACCTCGGATAATGGAGGCACACATGGCCACAATCTGCCGCTGCGAGGACAAAAAGGGATGTTCACCGAGGGCGGGCTCCGGGTTCCGCTGATTGCATACTGGCCTGGGGTGATTCCACCCAACACAATCACACACCACATGGTGCACGCGGTCGATTACTATCCAACCTGTCTTGAGTTGGCGGGCAGGGGCTGGATGCCGCCCGAGAGCGCGCATCCGCTGGATGGGGAGTCCTTTGCCGATATTCTGCGCCAGCCTGACAGCACTCGCAGACGGGCCCCGCTCTTCTATCTTTTCCCTGGTTACATGGATACGCGCGCGCAGCCCTGTGCAGTGGTGATCGACGAGCAAGGAGGCAAGCGCTATAAGTTGTTCTACTTTTATGAAGCCAATGCCTGGGAGCTTTATAACCTGACCGATGACATTGGCGAAAAAGAGAATTTGATTATGAGCAAACCTGAGTTGGCATCCAGCCTGTCAAAAAAAATCAATACTTGGCTGAAGCAAACTCATTCAACCTGGCAGCCGAAATTCCCGATTGATAGGAGCAGCGGCAAATCAGCCGGCATGCCGCCAGTACTGTGAAGAAGTGGCCGAAAGAGATGAGGAGAAGTTCTAAAGTGAAAAGGGCGCTGAGCAACGTAGCTCCGATTTCCAATCGGACATGTCCGGTTGGAAGCCAAGGCGCGAAGCAAGGAAGTCGTCCGCTATGCGGGCGACTGCGGGTGGCACGCGAATGATCAGGTTGCGGGGTATGGCAGCCGCGCCTTTGGTTGACGATGGCGCTGGTAGAGCGACTAACAGGAGATCTGAATGAGACAAACGGTATTTTTAATTTTCAGTGTGCTGGCTGCCAGTCTGTCCGGCGCGGGTGTGGTCGAGCCGGCCAAGGAGCTGGTGCTGGTCCAGGATGTTGATGTTGTTGTGGTGGGCGGCTCATCCGGCGCGGTGGCGGCGGCCATTAAGGCCAAGGCGGATGGGGCGTCGGTTTTTCTGGTTGCGCAGCGCCCCTTTCTCGGTGAGGATATGGCTGCCACCCTCCGCCTGCGTCTGAGCGATGATGAAGATGCGCGCTGTGCGCTGCTTAAATCGATTTTCACTGCGGATGAAGCCGCGAAACCTTCAATCCCGTTTATCTATAAAGCTGACAAGAAGGCTGACCCTTTGCATCTGGATAAAACGGGCGGCTTTCTGAGTGATGGCAAATGGATGGATGTCCCGCGCGACAGCGTGCAGTACAATGAGGATGTCGCGTTTACGCTGGAGCTGCGCGCAGAGCAACAGGTGGACACCATCTCGGTTCTTGCCTATGGTCGCAGTGGTGATACCGGCTTCGGCACCAGCTCGATTGAGGTGCTGGGGCAGGATGGCTCAGGCGGATGGAAGTCGCTCGCTCTGACAAGTGAGTTGGAGTCAGCTGGCCACTCAGAGTGTTTTTTATTTAAACTACCGCTGGCAGGTAAGCACCGCACGCTTAAGGTTAAAGCGGTTAAGGCCAAAGGGGTGGCGCGACAACTTTTAGGGGAGATATCCCTCTACTCAAATGATCCTCAGGGAGAGAAGGCGACCATGACGCAGAGCACCACGCCTTTTAAGGTGAAGCGCGCCCTGGATGATGCCTTGCTGCAAGCTGGGATCTCTTTTATCACAGGCTGCGCCTCCTCTGAAATTCTGGTTGATGAAACCGGCAAACCCGCTGGTGTGATTATCTCCAACCGCAGCGGACGCCAGTGTGTGAAAGCGAAAGTCATTATCGACGCAACGGAGCGCGGAGTGGTCGCGCGTGCCGCGGGCGCGCAGGCAACTCCCTTTCCTGCCGGAAACTACACCTTCCAAAGGATGGTGCTGGCAGGCGAGGCACCCAAAGCCGAGGGGCTACGGGTCCAAGAGCTGTTCGGTGTTCTCGACACCCCGGTGACTGGCATCAAAGCGCCTGAGGGCATGCCGTCGATGATCAAAGGGCGTATGTTCGCCTGTGAGATTGATATTCCGATGAAGGACGGCTCGCACCGCTCCTTTGCCGAGGCTGAGCAGCGCGCCCGTGATCTGACATTTGTTCCGACCCAGCTGGACGAAGCTGACCAGCTGTTTCTGATTGCCCCGGATAAAATTCTCTGCTCCAGCTCCTCCGAAGCAGTCTGGCAGGGAGTTGACAAACTTGATGTTAACTGCTTTAAACCGCGGCAGCACGACAATTTATTTGTGCTCAGCCCCATGGCGGATATCTCAAGGAGCGCGGCCGCTGAGTTGATGAAGCCCGGCAACCTGATGGTAGCCGGCGAGATGATCGGCGCCGCTGCGGCGGATGCTGCCCGCCAACGCGGGCAGATCAAAACCCTGCGCTCGCTCTATACCGCGACAGCGGCTGGAACGGCGTTGCAGGTCAAAGAGGTTGACACTGGCTTCCCTCCCTATCTCTGTAACACATCCGGAACAGTTAAGGTCAATGCCCGCGAGCTGCCGGTTCTGGCTGAATGCGATGTGGTTGTGGCAGGTGCCGGCACAGGCGGCGCGCCGGCTGGTATCAGCGCATCGCGACATGGGCTGAAGACCATCCTCTGCGAATATATCCACAAGATGGGCGGCGTCTCAACCGATGGGTTGATCGGCAGGTATTGGTACGGCAACCGGGTTGGATTTACCACCGAGATTGATGCCGGGGTCGCGCAAACCGGCGCGGTCTTTGTGCAGGCCAAATCAGAGTGGTACCGTGCGCAGAACCGCCAGGCCGGCACCGAGATTTGGTATGGAACACTGGTAACCGGCGTGATTGTCGAGGACAACCGCGTGGCCGGTGTGGTGGTTGTCACGTCGCAGGGCGAACGCGGGGTGATCCGCTGCAAGGTCGCGATCGACGCGACCGGCAATGCCGTTCTACCCGCAATGGCGGGGGTGGAAACTCAGTTTATCAGCAAAGATGAGGTTGCCCTCCAAGGTGCCGGACAGACACCCAAGCCGCTCGGCTCCAGCTACACCAATACGGATATCGGTTTTGTGGATGACACTGATGCTGCGGATGTCTTCTTTTTTGCGATGCGCAACCGCATGAATATGCCTGGCAGCACCTGGGATCAGGCGCAGGTGGTCAACAGCCGTGAGCGCCGCCGCATGGTGGGCGCATTTTATTTGACACCCCTGGATGTTGCCAATCAGCGCACCTACCCGGATGTGGTGGTGCAGACCAGAAGCAATTTTGATTCGCATGGTTACACTGTGCATGAGCAGTTTTTTATTGAGGATCCCGGCCACCATGCGATGATGGTTAATCTTCCGTTGCGCTGCCTGCTGCCTGAAAAACTGGATGGCTTGCTGGTGATTGGGCTGGGAATCAGTGCGCACCGCGATGCCATGCCGATTCTGCGGATGCAACCTGATGTCCAGAATCAGGGTTATGCCGCCGGTGTGGTGGCAGCCGAGGCGCTGCAGGCCGGGGTTGAATTACGCAATGTGGATATCCGCGCAGTTCAGAAAAAACTGATCGAAAAGAAAATTTTACCCGCTGATGTCCTTACCATGCAGGACAGCTTTCCGCTGTCGGATCAACAGATGGCGCAGGCCGTGGAGGAGCTGACCGACAAATACAAGGGGCTGGCGGTGCTCTTGACCGACTATGCCCGCAGTATCCCGCTGCTGAAACAGGCTTTGAAGCGCAGTGAAAACCCTGAGGCGAAATTCGTTTATGCGCATGTGCTGGCAATGATGGGCCACAAGGAGGGCGAAGATCTGCTGATTGAAAAGCTCAGTAAGATGGATTGGGACAAGGGCTGGGATTTCAGGGGCATGGGCCAGTTCAACCGCAGCGTCAGTTGGGTTGACAGCTATATCATCGCGCTTGGGCGTGCTGGTTCGCGCAAATCCCTGCCAGCTCTGGTTGCCAAAGCAAAAGCACTGACAGCTGAAAGTGAGTTTTCGCACTACCGTGCCCTGGCACTGGCTTTCGAAGCACTTGGCGATCAAGCTGCCGCGCCTGTTTTAGCCGAGCTGCTGGCACTGCCTGGGGTGAGCAACAAGAGTTTTATGATTGCACCTGAGATGCCGGCCATCGCCGGATATGCCAATCTCGCGGGCGACAAGGAGCGTACTGCGGCACTGCGCGAGATTGCCTGCGCCCGGGCGTTGTTCAACATCGGCGATTATAACGGAGTTGCGGAGAAGGTGCTGCGCGCCTATGCCGCTGACCCGCGCGGGGTCTACTCCAAGCATGCCCGCATGGTACTTGGAGAGTTGATGTTATGAAAAAAGTACTGATCTACTCTGCTGCGCTCACTGTCTTAAATCTTGCTGCGGAGATCAAGCCGTGGCCGGAGAATCCCTGGTACTGGAGCTATGAGGGCAAACCAGTGCTGCTCTTGGGGGGTAGCGATGACGATAATCTTTTCCAGTGGCAGGAGGAAAAACTCATTTCACAACTGGAGCGTCTGGCTGCCGCAGGCGGTAATGTGATTCGCAATACAATGAGTGATCGCAAGGATAAGGGGTTTGAACTCTATGCCTACAAGCAATTGCCGGATAAAAAATATGATCTGAATCAGTGGAACGACGACTACTGGGCGCGCTTTGACTGTCTGTTGAAGGAGACGGCCAAGCGCCGCGTTTTTGTGCAGATCGAAATATGGGATCGCTTTGATTTGACCGATTCGGGAGGCAGCAACCGGTGGCAGATCCATCCATATAATCCAGCCAATAACATCAATTACAGTTATGAAGAGTCCGGGTTTGCAGGAGCTTATCCTGATCACCCGGGAAAAAACAAACAACCTTTCTTTTTCACCGCTCCGGGCCAGAAGCGCAACCGTGTAGTTCTGCCATATCAGCAGCGGTTTGTGCAGAAAATGCTGGAATACGCGCTGCGTTATGATCATGTGCTCTACTGTATTGACAACGAGACCAACGGTGAGGAGGAGTGGGGCCGGTACTGGGCGCAGTTTGTTAAGCAAGAGGCGGCCAAGCGGAACAAAACAATTTACGTGACCGAGATGTGGGACGACTGGGATCTGACCGCCGATCGTCATAAGAGGACCTTTGACCATCCAGAGCTGTACGATTTTGTTGATATCTCACAGAACAACCACAACAAGGGGCTGAAGCACTGGGATAATTTCATTTATGTTCAAAAATATCTGTCGCGCAAGCCGCGGCCAATCAATACTACCAAAACCTATGGGGCAGACGGGAATAAATTCGGTCACACTGATCAGGACGCGATCGAACGCTTCTGGCGGCACCTGTTGGCTGGCGCGGCATCAATGCGCTTTCATCGTCCTGAGTCGGGCTTAGGGTTGAACGACAAGGCGGTCGCATGCATCCGTGCAGCCCGCAAGTTGGAGTCAAAAATCCCTCTCTGGACAGTGAAGCCCGCCATGGAGCTGCTCTCTGATTGTGAACCGAATGAGGCGTATCTGGCTGTTGGATCAGGAACCGCTGGTGCCCTGTATTTCCCGGCAGGGGGAAAGGTGCGTGTCGATTTGTCAGCCATGAAAGGCCCGCTGGCCGTTCACTGGATCGAGATTGCCACAGGCGAGTGGGGTAAGGTGGAGAGTATTGAGGGCGGGCATAAAATTGCATTTGCTCCACCCGGAAAGGGCGGCTGGGCGGTTGCGCTTGTAAAGCGTTAGCTCGGGTGGGTTGATCGCATCCTTGGCACTTGCTCAACCGGGCGGCTTATCCTATAATTGAACCTTCACCGTAAAACAAGGAGATTAAGAGATGCTAAATCGCAGATCATTCATAAAAAACTCAATCTTCGCAGCTGGTGCCGCATCGTTCGGTATCACAGAGATCACCTATGCCAATGCCGGGGATTCAACCCGCTGGGCACTGCTCTCGGACACGCACATCCCCGCTGACCGGGCGGAGCAGGTGCGCGGCTTTTCCATAACCAAAAACCTGGACCAGCTTTTGCCGCAAGTCGCGGAATCCAAACCCGATGGTATCGGCATCACAGGGGATATCGCGCGCTTAAGGGGCCTGCGAGAAGATTACGCAGTGGTGAAAGTTTACGTGGAACAGATGAATAAGATTGCGCCGGTCTATATGGCCCTTGGCAACCATGATAACTATAAAAACTTCACCGAAGCTTTTCCCGCAACCCCCGGTGAAAAGGCCGCGGTCAAGGGCAAGCACATCACGGTGGTTAATATCGCTCCAATGCGCTTGATCTTTCTGGATTCCTTACAGATCACCAATAATACGGCGGGGCTGTTGGGGCAGGCGCAGCGTAACTGGCTCGATCAATATCTCAAGGAGTCTGACAACACCCCGACCCTGCTGTTGCTGCATCATTCCTTTGGGGAGAGCGATGGGGCACTGCTTGATGATATCCGCTTTTTCAAAATTGTGACAGACCAGCGCAAGGTCAAAGCCATTATTTACGGGCACTCGCACCATTACAGCTTCGCCAAACAGGGAGACCTTGACCTGATCAATCTGCCCTCCACGGCGTACAACTTTGCGGAGAGCGTGCCTGTTGGCTGGGTGGATGCCACCTTCACAGCTTCAGGTGCCAAGTTTAAACTCAATGCGGTGGCTGGCAATCAGGCGGATGACGGCAAAGTCACGCAGCTTACATGGCGGAGCTGACCTTACTTTAGTCGTCGCTTACAGGGCACTTCGTAGCTTTTTCATGGAAAAGGCTCAATCGGAAAAGAAGTGAGAATAATAAACCAGAGGGAGATTGGCTGATGTTGAAATGGATTTACTGTACTGCCGCAGTGATAATGACCAGCGTTGTAACCGCTGACAACCCGAAGACACCTGAGGAGATCGAGGTGTGGTGGAATAGCGGCAGAACCCTGCCGCTTGAGACTACCGCGCTCTATCCGCTCAATGACCAGAAGGTCAAGAATGATACGGGTATCAATGTCTTGATCGATATGTCGCATAAGTGCGACTTCTTCTCTCTCTGGTGGCAGTGGCGTCATCTTAATGCACTGGGTTTCAGGACCGTCAACACCCACGCCACGCTGGATAGTGTGCTGGCTGATAACAGCAGCTCACGTGTACGCATTCCTGTGGCAAACAAGGTGCACCCTTTTGCCATGTGGAAAAACCCGGAGTTTAATGTTGTGCTCACCGAGGGGGCAGTTTCCTATCCCGACTATATTCCTGAAGAGCGCAAGGCGGTCATGGAGTTTGTCAAGGCTGGCGGGGGGCTGGTGATATCTGGCTCATCCATCAAGGACAAGGAAGTTGCCAAAGGCTGGTCGCTCAACCTGATGATGGCCGAGTATGGTGCTGTTGTACGTGAGGGAACGGAAAAGTACAATGGAGGCAGATATCCGAAGCTGCAGACCACCGACGAGTGGGAGGTTGTCCTAAAAGGCGATGGCGGAGCTCCGATCTATGCCCGGCGCACCTTTGGCCAGGGACGCATCGTCTTTCTGGCATCTTCTAGCCTCTACCGTTTTGATAAAAACAACAAAGAGGATATTGCAGCTAAGTGCGGATTTCTCTCTGATGCATTTAAATGGGCTGCTGCCGGGAAAAAACCAGTCGGCGGCGATAAGCGCTTTCCCGTTGCCTTTGGCGGCGGGGGCGGCATCTATCCAGAGTCGCAGGTCAACCTGCCGGGCATCGTCTGTTATTACAGCAAGAACCAGACGCAGGAACTCGTGGAGACCGTCAAGAGCGACTTCCCAAAGATCACAGATGATATCTACGCCTGGCTGCCCTCCAAAAAACCGGAGCAGCCTATGTATCTTATTTTATGCAGCGGCAATGGCGGGGGATGGGCTGTTAACGCCTATTTACCTAAAGAGGCTTCGACAATCTCAACAGAGCCCAGTGGTATCCGCAGTATTTTTGCCCATGAGCAGGCCCACACCATGGCTGGACCCTGCAACGCCGCTAATCATCCATTTGGTGGGAATCAAGGCGAGGAACACGCCGGCTGGTTTCAGGGTAAGATAATTGCTAAATATAATGGAGCCAAGGGGCCGAACCGTGGATGCCAAAATGTTTTTGTGAAAAACTATGACGGAACCCAGAAAACTCCTGAGGAGAAGTTTAACAAAAAAAACCTAGAACCCTGGACCACCGGTTGGGAGCGCATGATGATCTGGTATGCCTGGCAGAAGTTCGATGACCGTTATGGAACCACCTGGTATCCGCGCTGGCGCTGGGTGCAGGGCGAGCGCTGGAAGGATGACCCGAAACGCAAGCTTACGTGGGAGGAGTCGATTGAGGATATGAGTATCGCCGTGGGTGAAGATCTCTTCCCCTTCTTTAAGGCAACCGGTAAAGAATTAAGCAGAGAGCGATTTGAAAAGGCTGAGTTTATGGGGCAGACTATAAATCTGCCCATAGCACCGATCCAGGCAACCCCGCCCGGAGATGTGTGCTTGGATCCAATCGGGGACTACAAAAAACCGATTGTTGTCAAGCGGTTCTAAAGCTCTAAAGCAGCTAGCCGCCGCAACCAGGTTTAGTTAATCAATGTGCGAGAGGTCTTCGCGCTCACTGAAAAGTTAGTGGTTATGAGCCCGCTGCTATTGGGATTAGGAGTGGGACAAGGATTAGCCCCTGGCAACATGTTTTTAATGATCCGGTCAGCCGCATAGCGACTGACTTCCTTCCGCGCTTACTCCCTAGAAAAGGCGCGCGAGAGGGAGGTCGTTCGCTATGCGGGCGACGCGAATGATCTTCAAAGTAATCTTATACATTTGCGAAGATTCGTAGGTCCGATTTCCAATCGGACATGCTGAGGTCGGCTACGCCTGTGGTTGACGATAACAGCGACGATGCTGGTGGACGACCACCTCATGATCTTAATCGTCCACCAACCTCGTCACACAGCATCGTCTTCCGATGCCGTTCTACGAGCGGCATATGTTGCTCACAGAGAAAATCAGTGCCTGTCCCTAGAAAATCTCTAGAAAATCTCTAGAAAATCTCAGGGCTGGCCGCAAGAGGCGAGGATTGAGATTAAGATTACCCACCGACAAGATATTTTTAAGGACCAACATGTTTGTCTTGCCCTTTGGTAAGAGCCTAGTTTTCACCTCTACGTTCAGTGGTCTGCAATCCCAAAACCGGTTATTAAATTTAGAGGTTAAAACAAAAAAGACCGGAGTGTGAACTCCGGCCTTTTTTGTTAAAGTCAGGGTGTTTTAAGCACCGAGCTGGAAGCGGACAAATCGTTTGATTTCAATGGTGTCGCCACACTCTTTTTCACAGGCTTTGACAATGTCAGTGATGCTCTGCTTGGGCTCTTTGACAAAGGGCTGGTTGACCAGGCAGATCTCGGAGAAGAACTTATTGATCTTACCCTTAAGAATGTTCTCAATGATATTATCAGGTTTGTTCTCGCCTTTGAGCTGGTTGCGGAAGATATCCTTCTCGGCATCAATCACATCAGCTGGTACTTCATCAGAGACCAAGTAGGCCGGTGCAGCAGCTGCGATTTGAAGCGTGAGGTCATGAACCAGTTGCGCGAAAGCCTCCTTGTTCTCGGTCTCGGCTTTGCCACAGGCCACTTCCACCAGTACGCCAACCTTGCCACCCATATGGATATAGGACTCAACCCTGCCGGTGCCAGTCAGTGTCATGCGCGCGGTGCGCCGGATCTTAACATTCTCGCCGGTCTGAGAAACAATGGTCATCAGTGCCTCATTCATTGACTCAGCAACATCCTCGCCTTTAGCCAGAACCTCATTGGTCACAGCAAGGGCGAAGTTTTTGAAGTTATCTGTTTTGGCCACAAAATCGGTCTCAGTGTTTATTTCGGTTAGCGCTAAGGTTTTTCCGTCAGTGCTAACAACAACGTTGATGATACCCTGCTTGGACTCTTTGTCGGCGCGCTTTTGCTGGATCACCGCACCTTTTTCGCGCAAAACCTTAATGGCAGCTTCAAAATCACCACCAGTCTCGCTGAGGGCTCGTTTGCAATCCATCATGCCCGCGCTGGTCTGTTTACGCAGGTCGTTAATCATTGTTACTGTAATTTCAGCCATTCTTCTTCTCCAAAAGTTATGTTTTAATTGATTTTCAGATTGCCTCAAGGACGGTCAGGCGACCTTGAGGCAATATTTGGTTGCCGATTTTATTCGGCCTTGGGCTCTTCAGCAGGCGTCTCAGCCTTGGGCTCTTCAGCAGGCGTCTCAACCTTGGGCTCTTCAGCAGGCGTCTCAACCTTGGGCTCTTCGGCAGGCGTCTCAGCCTTGGGCTCTTCGGCAGGCGCCTCAACCTTGGTCTTTGGAGCTTTCTCAGCTTTGGCTTTGGGTGCTTCGACAGCTGTTTCAACTTCGGGCGCTTCGACAGGCTCCGCAGTGGCGGCTACAGCCTGTGCAATCGGCGCAGGCTCAACTGATGCTACTTTAGCCTCAACAGCCTCTTTAGCGGCTTTTGCGGCGCGTTTGCGGCTCTCGTTGAGCTTGGCTTTAGCTTCATCACTCTTGTCTGCAGAGCGGGTGTCGTCTTTGCGTGTTTTGCGTGCGGCGCGGTTGGTGGCCTCTTCTTTGGCGCGTTCAACATCTTTTTGGAGCTGGCGCTCAGCCGCGATCTGCGAGTATTCATCGTTTGCGGCTTTGATCACCTTAGCGAATGCGTCGGCCACCAGTTTGATGCCGCGGATTGCATCGTCGTTGCCGGGAATAACATAATCAATCGGATCAGGGTCTGCATTGGTGTCAACCAGCGCCACCACAGGAATATTCAGGCGCTTCGCCTCTTTGAGTGCATTCTGTTCGCGGCAGATATCAATAATGATGATGGCGCCAGGCATTTTGGTCATATCAGCGATGCCGCCCAGATTTTTCTGAAGTTTTTCAAGTTCGCGGCGCAGGCTGGCAGCCTCCTTTTTGTGAACTGAAAGCACGCCGTTGTTGTTGCGTCCCATGGCTTCGATTTGACGCATGCGCTTGACGCTGATGCGGATTGTTTGATTGTTGGTCAGCGTGCCGCCCAACCAGCGCTCAGCCATGTGGTACTGTCCGCAGAACTCGGCGGCCTCTTTAACAGCCTCCTGCGCTTGTTTCTTGGTTGCTATAAATAGAATTTTTTTTCCGCTCAACACAGTCTCGCGCAGAAACCTGGCTGCTTCCTCAATCATAGGGATGGTCTGCGTGAGGTCGATGATGTGGATTCCGTTGCGCTTATCAAAGATATAGTCGCGCATTTTGGGATTCCAGCGTTTGGTCTGATGTCCAAAATGAAGACCAGCGTCAATCAGGTCTTTGAGAGTGATTCCGGTGAGTTCCGAAACAGGTAATTGCATGATATTATCCTTTAACATTAAAACAGAGTTCCGCCCGGAAAAGACGGTTTAGTAAACCCTGCAAGTTAATCCGCTTTGGCGTCTGAAGTCATGGATCCTCAGAACGTCTTCGCTTCCACACGGTGCTGTCACTCGACAGTCCGTGCTGTAAAAGGAAATAAGATACAGGAATTCCTGGAGAATAGCAAGTCTAAGAGAGAAAAAATCAGCAATTCTAATTATGACCGCCCACATGTTCAGAAGACACGCTAAAGCGTGAACTACATACGGTTTTCGAGGTATGTAGTTCACGCTTTAGCGTGTCTTCCAAACAGAGCACAGCCATACTGAGAGTTGTTGCAAGCAAGATGCTTGCACTAATCCATTATCACTTTTAGGGTCACTTCTCAATCTTCACGTTTTCAACCAGTGCGCTCTCCTGTACCAGATTTGTGCACCCGTCAAAGCCCATAATGTTTTGGATCACTGAGTTCTTTAACGGCCCCTTAATTAGCACCGCAATTTTTCCGCGGGTCTTGACGGTGTCGACTGTAATGTTGAACATTTCGCCCAGCTCTGATTTACGTATCGACGAGTAGTTGGTGTCACCAATACGTATGGCAGCCTGCACACGCGGCTCTTTACCTGTAGAGGTGTCGATGATGTCGCGCACAATGATGTTGTACATCCGGATGCCATCGTGGTTCAAAAGCCTGATGATTCCGTGTCCACCGGTGCACTTGGCCTGCACATTCCTGATAGTAATGTTATAGATGTCATCGTTCTCCCGGGCATAGTTCCCGCCGATCTGCATGGTGCGACTGCTGGAATTTGTCTGGTCTTTGGCATTGCGCAATCCAGTTAGTGCCACAGCATCGTCCCCGACCGCGCCGGTGATGTTTTCGATAAGGATGTCGTGACACCCCTTGCGGATATCGACGCCATCCTGGTTCGGCATCTTGTTGCTGTCTTTAAAGGCAATGTTGGAGATGCGTCCGTTAGAGCAGCCGTTTTCAACCGAGATACCCCAGGCTTGGGTCTCTTCCAGTGTTAGACCGTCAACGGTGAAGTGCTGCACATCGTAGAGTAGCACGCCGATGGTGCGCCAGCCACTCCGGTCGCCCGGTGGATCAAAGTGGGCCTTGAGGCCTCCGCTCAGTACTGGGTTGCCAATACCGAGGATATGGATGTTCTGATTACCCTGCATCGGCTGCATGACGGTTCCTGCATTGCGAATCAGGTTGTCCTGGGTTCCAGGTGCGAGGCGCACTATGCAGCCGCGCAGAATCAGAGTGAAATCTGAGGGCAACAGAATCGCGCGGTCAATCAGCCAGAGCGCTCCGTTACGTGCGGCATTCATTCTCGGAATCTCGATTGAACGCTCTCCTGTTCTTACCGCCTCGGCGATCGCCGCCTCGATACGGTCGCTATCCGTTTCCGCCTTATGACCATTGGGAGTAATTATCCCCATAACATCCAGCCCGGCGCACAATACATAAATAAAAAGCAAATTTCGCATAATAACTCCTTGTTTTTTTCGCCCGGCAGGCGACTAAAAAATAATGACAACACTCCCCTTAGGCGGCGGAACAGTATGCTCAATAAACAGCGACGACTCGTCATCGGCCAAGTTAAGCCAGTACTGCTGGTATGGGCTTCCGCTCAAATAATTCCACTCCTTGTTCAAATTGAAACGGAAAAATGCTTCGCTTTGATCCGGGGTGTTATCGCCGCCATAAAAGCTCTCCAGAAGTGCCCGCGCCGCCCCTGTCAGGGTATAAGCCTGATCATACTGACCAGCGGCGAATTCTTCAGCAATTGTGCCGACACTGATGTATGTCTCGCCCACGAATGTGACAGCGTTGTTGCTGTCGCCAGGACCGTGATAGAAAAACTCTGTGCCGGTGCTGTCAGGGTTCTCTGTATCCAGGAGATAAACGTTTAAAGAGGGATCTATAGCCGCGTGATCGCGTGCCTTGACAATCTCAAAATTGAGGGTTGCGTTTGTGAATGTCGACCCAATTGGCAGTGTCGGAAGTTTGAACCCCAGCACAACAACGCGGTTCTCCCGCGCATTAGAATACGACGAGCCTTGTGTGCCCGAGAGATTGCTGTTTGACAGGGTCGCATCAGGGTAGTAGCCCGCCGCAGGCGCGCTGGTTTGACTTTCACCAACGATCACATCTTTTGAGCTGAGCGGTGCGACTGATCCGACAAGCACTCTTACTGTGACCTCACTCTGATTTGTCGCCCCGCCCTCCCAGACAGTGAGCCTGAAAACATAAGTGCCGGTCTTTGCGCAGGCAACGGTTGTGCTAAGCGCATGCGGCGCTGCAATGGCGGCAGTCGGTCCACTCACCTGTGACCATACCTGGCTGACTGTACCCCCGTCGCCATAGCTGTATACTGTGCCATGCAGCGGAACGGCCACGTCCGGGCCGAACCGCGTCAACTCCTGGCTGGTATTCACAAGTACACCCCGCAAACGCTTTGCCAGTTGGTCCAGGTAGAGTGATTGGGGCTCTAAGGTGGCCCCGCTTCCCTGGCCTTCCAGGAAATCTTCAGGTGCTGTGTTGTTTGCTGTTCCACGGGTCACGGAGGAGCGGCTGCCGCTGGTGCCGATGACGTAGCCCCAGCCCCACTGACGCGATTCCACCGCAGTGCCGGAACCCGTTCCGTACGTATTCCAGAACACGGACTCCGTGGTGGAATGCCCGTGCAGAATCGTGCCGTAAGGGCGATAGACCGCCTGTAGGAAATCGCCGTTCAACGACATGCTGTCAAAGAGGTTTGCCATGCTCAGGTGCATGTGGAAATCAGAGGCGAGTCTGGCGGATCGCCCTTGGGAGCGATGTATGACGTTTCCCGAGGTCTTCATGCTTTTGAGATCATAGTTGTGCCTGCAACTCACAGCAGTGCAATCTGTGATCAGGCAGTCGTTGCCGCTTAATGTATACCCGTACCCGTTTCCGCCGCCGCCCTTGTATTGGGGCTTCTGAAAGAGGCACTGACGTACAGTCACATGTATACTCTCGTCCAGCAGTAATATGTTTGAAAGCACATGATAGTCCCCCGCATTGGCGGGCGGCCTGTAGGTGGAGACGCGCTGAACCCACGAGTTGCGGGCATGCTTGAACTTGATCGCATGGGAAGAGTGCACTTCGTAAGCACCTGTGCCGGGAACAATGTAGTCTTCCTCCTTCCAGTCTGACTTGTAATTCTGCTTCATGCCAATTGAGAAGCCCTCAAGACCCACCTCTTCCAGGAGGGGCGCAACCTTGTAGATACGGGCGCTGTCGCGGGCCTTCAGGTAGTAACGCGTGGGGATATCAACGTTGATGGTGTTTGACGCAACATTGACGGAGGTGATCTTTCGGCAAAATGCGGGGCCTTGCAGATCCGCATTCCACAAGCCAGTCATTAAATGCTCCGCAATGAAGTCATCCGTGCAATCCGCACGCAGAATCACCGTGTCGCCAATACTCAACCCGCTGACGCTGCTGAGGGGAATGGTTCGGGAGGGATATCCTATATCCGACGGAGCAAGAATCTCGCTCCCGCTGAGAGGGGCATGCCAATCACCGGTTGACGGCTGGACCAGGATGACGCTCTTCGCGCGCATGGAGGGATCTGTGTTGCAGATATATGTCTGATTGCTGCCGGCACCGCGCAGCACTACACCGCTGCGGTTAATGCGGAGCGCATAGGAGTTAGCGCCCGGCGCGACGTTGTAGGTTCCTGCCGGCAGATAGACCACACCGCCGCCCGCAGCGGCCGCATCGTTAATCGCCTGCTGAATAGCCGCTGTTGCGTCGTTGCCGCCGGTATTGTCGGCATTGTACGGTGTGTTGGTCACAATATATGTGCTTCCCGGCGGATCGGTTGGTATGGACAATTCGCCCTGATGATAGCCGGCATAGGAGAAGTCGTGCAGGAATCTTCCCTGCGCATCCACATCTGTCGGTATCCAGCTCTCGGGATAGAGAGTTGAACGCCACGCCGCTTGCGCCGCTCGTGCGCCGGGCAGAGAGATGCTCAGCGCGACCAGACAGGTGATTCTGAACCAGAGATACATCGATATTGTCCTTTTGGGGTTATCGTCAGCCGCTTAGGCGACGAGCACAAACAAGTGTCGTCCGCTAATCGCTTCCTCTTTCTTTGCCAGGGCTACGGCGGGCACGATAGCAGCAACCATCCACCCCGGTGCGTGCTTTTGAAATGCCGGTTGCAAAATGCCGCTCATAAAGCACCCGCTGCACCGAACGACAACCCTTGCATTCCGCAATCTAAACTCCGCGCTCAGCGCGGATCTAACGTATTGCCGAAGTGCTAGGCAAGCATGTTGCTCCTTAAGAAAATGTTGTCGGGGAATCATCCTAATCTTAACCTATTACTTTACCAAATCGGACGGTTCATAGATCAGCCGTCGTAACTAACGAATGATGAGAATGGTATCCTTAGGAGGCGGTTCGGTGTGATAAATAATCAGCGACGACTCGTCATCGGCCAGGTTAAGCCAGTACTGCTGATATGGGGTTCCGCTCTCGTAATTCCACTCTTTGTCCAAATTGAACCGAAAAAAGGCTTCACTTTGATTCGGGATATTGTCGCCCCCATAGAAACTTTCCAGAAGCGTCCGCGCCGCCCCTGTCAGGGTATAAGCCTGATCATATTGATCAGCGGCGAAGGTTTCAATTGCGGTGCCGACACTAATGTATGTCTCGCCCACGAATGCGACAGCGCTGTTGCTGTCGCTTGAGCCATGATAGAAAAACTTTGTACCCGTACTGTCAGGGTTCTCTGTATCCAGGAGATAAACGTTTAAAGAGGGATCTATACCCGCGTGATCGCGTGCCTTCACAATCTCAAAATTGAGGGTTGCGTTTGTGAATGTCGTTCCGCCCGGCAGTGTCGGAAGCTTGAACCCTAACACAACAACCCGGTTCTCCCGTTCATCTTTATAAGATGAACCCTGCGCACCGGAGAGGTTGGGGCTTGAGAGGGTCGCACCAGGGTAGTAGCCCGCTGCAGGCGCATTGGATTGGCGTTCACCAACGATTGAGTCTTTCGACTCAAGCGGCCCGACAACACTTGGAAAACAGGTAAATGTTTTGGCCGCCGTCCAACCATTGGTCACGCTGTTTGCGCCATAGATTCTCCAGGTGTACTCAGTGTTCTTAGAAAGGCCTGTCATTTGAGCGGCTATCTGCCCGGCGCTCTGTGCTCCGAGGTTCAGAGTGTTGGGCCAGTCGTTGGTCGTGCCGGGGTGGCGGTCCTGCGTATCCCATACCAAAACAGCCTCGGTCAGATCCGTCTCCGCCTTAGCTGACACCCATGCCGAAGTAAGTGTGATGGAGTGCGTGGTTTCGCCTGACCAGAGAGGGTAAAGCAGGACGATTGATGCATCATCATAGTAAACATCCACGCCGACTGGAGGATTGACGACGTAGAACACAGCCTCTGCCAGACTCCCGTCGTACGTATACGTGTACTCTCCCACCAGCTGGCTCCACTCGGTCGTGAGGTTTTTAGTATCCAATTGTTTGTATATTGTCCCGCTTCCGCTAGCGGTGACTTTGGTCTGAAGGTTGGCTTTGTAAGGCCCATCCGAATTCACGCATGCCCAGATCGATATCCGGTAGGTAGAGCCCACAGTCATGATGGGGTCGATATTCCGTCGTATCGAATTCCAGGTTGCAGTACGATTAAAGTTGTGACATGCATAGGAGCCGCTATGCACCGGCGAAGTAACCGTGGAGTAATTGCCTCCGCTGCCTATCCATCCAGCCAAACTACCACTCTCAAAACCTGGATTAGTCAACAGATTAGCGTTAGCGATTGACGCAAAAGCCAGCGTAATCACCATGCCGTTAATATACAGTCGCGCAGTTTTCATGCTCTTCCTCCAATTCAGATCTCTGTCTTGGTAACTTCAACTTCAGTAACCATTCACGAGTACTAATATTGTAAATATTATATATGCAACATATATTGCCGCGGCAGCCAAGTCAAGCGCAAATCAGCAGTTTTAGTTTTGTTTTTTATTTTACTGTTATAGTATAACATTACGCTTGGTTTTAATCGGCTGTCTAAAGGTGATTTCGCAGAAATTTAAATCTGGATTAGTTGCCGTAGAAGATAATGCGGTTGCGTTTGTAGGTGCCCATAAGGATGGAGAGGGTTTCGATATCAGTGTAGTAGATTTCCTGGATGCCAGCCGCGCGGGCCGCTTTTCTGACCTCGCTGTTGGACCACATCACCGATAGGTTCATACGGGTGACAGGCTCTTTTAATTGAGTCAAACTCACATAACATCGCTTAGTGGCCAGCGGGCACGCATGGTGATAGGATGGCAGAGAGTGCGGCTGTGTGACACGAGTGTATATTATTCCCTGCGGTGCCAGGCATCCAGCTTGCAGGAGGCTTGTCACAACAGCGAAAAGCATGATCAGCGCAGTGTGCTTTTTTTTCATAGACAAAACATGCTTTAGTTGCCGTAAACAATGGTTGTCTGGCTCATGTAGAGCCCGAAGATAACATTGACAAATTGGTAGTCAACATACTCCAAGGTTTGGAGATCACCCTCTTCAGCGGCGGCCTGCAACCCGGCGTCGCCCCAGGCAACCAGCCACGCCACTGAACGGGAGGTCGCTTGGCCCGTTTTGTCAACGCGCTGGGTGTTCTGGAAGTTCTTGCTCATTGGCACTCGGACATTTGAGTACACACAGCCACTGTTGACTATGATGACCATTAGCAGCACTGATATTAAAAATCGTTTTTTCATTCTGACTCCTTTACATCTTGGTTCCCTAGCGAGTTAGTGCAATTTACCTGAAATCGTGAAAAAACGCAACTGTTTTCCGTGTTGGCGGAAAATCCAGAGTTGGCTCTCGGAGCGACTCAAAGATAATGAAACCCCATGGCCTGCCTTTGACGAACACCCGCCCGGCATCCGCAATTGCTTCATAGAAGCAACCCTACATCCCATGGCGTGCCTTTCACCCTATTTCTTCAGGGGATCATAGCGCATGGCGGTTGCCCGCCGCTTGAGCCAGAAATCTTTGAAGTTGTCCTGGAAAACTTTCATGTCAAGATCAATGAATGCCAGGGCGGTGGCCTCCTGGTAGTTGCGCGTTGCCACCAGTGCGGTTGCACTGTCGTGCAGCAGCTCTTTGAAGGGGGTATTGCGTTCCAGCGGCGCCCCTTTTTGCAGGTAATAGGCGATACCCCATGCCAGTGCGTAACTTAACGAACGGTCAGCGGGTGTGCCTCCATAAAACTCGCTGTAGCTCAGATCCAGCATCACTGGTATGAGCGCAGTCGCCAGCTCCAGGTTTTCCAACAGCAGATTGCACCGCTTTTCGTCCTCCTCAATCATGACCTTGCCCTTTGAATCAATTCGCGCGGCTTCAAAGAGGCAGGCGTGCCCTTCGTTCATCCAAGGCGGGGGGGTGATCATGCAGTAGGCATAGGAGAGGTACTGGTGAAACGCCTCATGACGGATCGTGCGCATGATCTCCTCGGTGTTGAACTCCTGGGTTAAGACCAGTTCGCGCCGCTGCGGCATCCACATGCCGCCTGACCACTCCTGGCCTTCGCCGACATATTGATTGTAGTCGCGCTTTGACTGAAAGATCCTGATCAGAGATATGTCGTCCGTCTCGGTCAGCGGCGGCACCAGTGCGCGGTACGCTGCGTGCAGCAGGGGCATCTCGCGCTGCAGCCGCTGAATCAAAGATTTGCCCAGCTCGGTGTTGACATCAGAGAGGATGATGTAGCCATCGGTTTCGGCGAGCCACCACTCTTCGTAATTTCGCACGCTTTTGCGGGCCGCGACCCGCACCGGGTGATTGGGCTGATTAAAATCTGTTTTGCCCTTGCGTGAGGTTTCCAGCTCGGTGGAGGTGATCCCCTCTCTCTTGGAGGTTGCCGGCGGCTGCGTGATTTTTGCGATGTAGTTGCTCTCAAAATCAAGCTGGAATGCCTGGAGATCCTCAATGTCCACCAGCTGCAGGATCACGCAAAACCACTCAAAGTTGCGCGCGTTCCCGATGCGGCGCGGGTGAAAGCTGTAAACCAGAGTGTTTGACATAGCGCAGGTATATGCGTAAACAGTGCTCAGTGCGATGGAGTTGATATTCAGTGCTTCAGGCTCCGAGAGCTCCGCATTGCAGAAGGTCGCCACCCATTCGTGAATCTGTTCCTGCTTGCGGCTGTCAATCTGGTAAACGCTGTTAGCGCTCTCGATTGCAAAACGTTCACGCGTGACATGCTCCTCGCTAAAGCCGGGCAGCCGCGTTTTGATCCTCCCAATGGTCAGCATGTTGCCGCTCGCGTCCTGCCAGCGCCCTTCACACGCGTCATGAAACCAAAGGTCAAAGGGCGCAAAGCGGTCTTCCCGTTCGAGCAGCTCCAGATCCACTGCTAAGTAGGCGTGCGCCTCCGGCATGGGCAAAGGTCGTGGTTGTGCTTGCGACAGTGAGGGCAGCGCCAGACCGATATGCGGGTAGTTTCTGGCCCTTTCAAATGCAGGTACAGCAGCCTGCGCACTGCGCAGCACGGTCAAAACCAACACAATGAAAATAAACATCAAGCTCGCTGCTTTGATGCGGGTTCTCTTTTCTGAAAATTCAGTATTTTGCATTTCATAGCTTTCTGACGATCTCGTAGACAATCGTCGCGCTGTTTTTAAAGGTCGCGGTTTTGGCGTCGAAGCATAGGCGCCCTTTGACCAGCGTCACAGGGATCTCGCCGGCCCGTGCGCCGTTGGTTTCAAGCGCGTAGACCTTGTATTGCTCCGGTTGCGCGAGCGCCAGCGAGATCTTTGCCGTGCCAGCTCGCGCCAGATGGGGGAGGTCGCCCCAGTTCAACAATGTCTGCCTCTCATCCTCCGCATACTTGATCCCCGTGTTCTGAATGTCAGTCAGGTGGGTCAGTAACAGCCGGTGAGAGGTGGCAATCGGGTTTTTGTCAAGTGAGCTGATCCAGACCGTTGCCGCACTCTCACCAACATCGAATGCCAAAACACCGGCGTTGATGGCCCCCTTCTCGGTGAATCCCCCGCAAGTGCGCTCTGTAGTAATAACAAACGTACCGCTTTCATTGTCAATGGCAAGGTTTTGATTACGTTTGATCAGCTCCTCGGTGGTTGCTCCGATAAAAGGTATAACGGATGGATCTGCGTTATATTGTGCATAGACCTCCGGGAACTGTGCAACATGGTCGAATCCCTCCGGGATGCGACTGCCAACCAGGGTGCCGGTTTTGTGGCTCCAACCCAGCGAGGCCCAGAGGTTCTTGGTGCGCGGGTAGATTTGGTTGACAGAGTCTGTTTTGTCCTCTGGCAGAAAGACCAGTGCCGTCTCCTGCAGCGGTTTGAGATCCGTCCGCAGGAAGAGACAGATCGAGGCGCGCTCGGCCGCGAGCGAAAGCGGGTCGCACAACATGTCAAAGTAGTTCAACTTCTGGCTCACCATGCTGTTGATTGCATCGCCGTTGTGGCTGTAGCTGAAACGCCACAGCCCGTCCCACTCCTGCAAGGCTGCCAGCGCGCCGGTCAGGATACCGCCCACGCCTCGGAAACGTCCCGGCGCGGAGTAGTTGTACTCTGTAATGGTGAAGGGCTTGTTGAAGAGCCGTATGTAGATCTCCTGACGACCGCCGCTGTTTTTGTTTTTTATTGGGTTGGTGTTGGGGCAGTAGCTGGGCAGCCGCCAGCTCTGTTTGATCCAGCGCGGGTGATCAACGTAGAAGTGCTCGTCAACATAATCGTAGGTTTGATCACGCACATATTGGTCAGGCACAAAGTGCGCCCATCCATTGGCATTGGAGATCAGGGCGTGGCAGCCCAGCTCCTCGTGCAGCAGCTTGCGGAAACGCCGGATCATTTTGATTTCCAGATCACGCATGAAAAGGATAAAGGCGGCTTGGTGCGGATTTACCTGGCGCATATCCAGATCAGAGGGCAGAGCCTCCGGTATCGCGCCATAGCTCGCTGGATCCGCAGCTTTTTTTGCAGCCAGCCATTGCCGCCAGGCTTGCGCCCACTCGGGCAGCTGCTTGAGTTCGCTGTATTTGTTCCCGAAGTTGCCCTCATTGATGATGTTGATCCAGGCGAGCGCCGGTTCCTTGGCATATGATCTCCCGGTGTGCGGGTTGACATGCGAGAGCCAGTTGATGGTGTATTGCCGCAGGTTGTTGTAAGCCCCTTCATGCACTGGAACCAGCATCTTAAACTGATCCATCGGAATGGTGCCTGGTTTGTCAACGCCAACGGCCTTCCAGGGAACCTTGCGGGAGACAAACAGATCGGTGGAGAGGTAGAGCCCTTGTTTGATGCAGGCAGCGGTGAAGTTGTCGAACTTGCGCATCTCCTCTGCGTTCAAGGTAGCTCCATCCTCGGAGCCAGCGGTCATCTGCGCGTCATGATGATGAATACGGATGCTGTTGTATCCAATGCGGGCCAGCCGCTCGGCGACCTTCCCGGCCACCTCGTCCTCCAGGTAGTTGGCTGAGAAACAGAAGTTCACCCCATAGAAGCGCTGTGACTGGTCTGGCGTTCCTTCAAAAACAAAGTGCGACTCTTTCGCGATCAAACGACCGTGTTTACCAGCCGGCGCGTCCGTGAACCCCTGTTGCGAGAGGTCCAGCGCGGAACCGCTCAGGATGTCCAGCTTGACATTCATCGGGATCCACTCCTCGCCTGCTTGCAGGATGACAGGGTGCTGCTGCCGCAACTGCGGTTGCTCCGGGGTGGTGACAGTGAAGTGAATCTGGCGCTGCTCGCCCTGCTTGAGCTTGAGGTTAGTGAGATATCCGATGCGCAGCGTGTAGTTCTCAGACCACTGACGGTTGTCCTGGATCAGAACTTCCGTCTCCGCGGGAAATTCAAAGGTTACACTCGTGTCACCCGCCGCAGTTGTCAGGGTGCAGGTGGTGGTCTTCTCCCGCATGAGTGACATATCTTTGTAGTGTTTCGGAAAAATGCCGCTTCCGTCCGCGGTTTTCCAACTGCCTCCTGCAAAGCTCTTCAAATCCAAAGTGGCGCCGACAAACAGAGAGTTGAGCGATACCTCTGCTTTCGCCGTGAACTCATACGCTGCCTTAATCCGCCCTGCTTCCAGTGAAAAAGTTGCGAAGCCATCGAGTTCGTTCTTGCCGTACGGATTCATGGTGAAGACATATTTGTTCCCGACCGTGGCCTGCTCAACATCGTACTCGCCCGTCTTATAACCCCAGGCGTGATCATAAAACGCTGGCTGGAGCTGCAGCGCAGGTGTTTGCAGCGCGAGCTTGCCTCCTGATCCCGCAGTAAACTGGCTGGCACTTAATCCAGCGGCTACCATCACAAAGGCTGCCATCCTAAGACATTTTTTCATATGCATCTCCTTTTTCTTTATAATTCGTTCGCTTGTTTCTGGATTTTAATCGCTAACTCGGTTAGGGGCCGCTATCAGAATCAGAGGGCGTATAGGCTCGCTCTCCGGTTTATCTCTTGCGGATTGCTATGCAATCTAGGCTGTCAGCTGTCTTATGTCGCCTGCGCAGCAACTTGATCAATGCGATACACCTGATCGTTGATGCGCACGCGCTGTGCGCACGGCAGCGTCACCCAGCCCCCGCGCTCCGCCCGCTGGAGGTGCTCCTGCTCCCGGCGCATTGAATCAACCGTGAGATCAACCACCCCCGAGGTGGGGCCGTGGATGGAAATCGTGTCGCCCATGCTGATCGGGTTGTTCTGGATGGTGATCTCAACCATGGCGGCCTTTTGATAGTATTTGGCGACCACACCCACATGCATCTTACGCGTGGTGGCCAAATTCAGCTCTTCATCTGTCAGCTGATCCTGACCAGGGCGCCCGTGGAAGAGCCCGTGCCCGAATTCGCGGTGGTAAACCTTGGCGCAATCCTTTTCAAGACTTTGAGCCAGCTGCGGGGTGAACACGCCGCCGAGCACCGCGTCTACAGCGGCCCTGTAGGCAGTCACCACACCGCGTACATATTCAGGGTTGCGCCCGCGCCCCTCGATCTTGAAAGAGGTGATACCAGCCTCCATCAGCTGGTCAATGAAGGTGATTGAGCAGAGATCCCGGGCCGAAAAAACCGTGTGCGGAGTTACAATAAACTCTGCATCCGCATGGTCACCCTGCCGCTCTTCACGCACATAGTATTTGCGGCGGCAGGGCTGGTGACACTCACCGCGGCTGCCGGAGAATCCATAGGCCTCGTGCGAGAGCAGGCAACGGCCAGCCACAGCCACGCAGATGGCGCCATGAACAAAGGTCTCAATCTCAATGCCCGAATTAGCGGCGATGCTTTTGACCTCTTCCAGGGTACACTCGCGGGCCAGCACCACCCGTGCCGCGCCCTGTTGTTTCAGAAATTTTGCCGCAGCAGTGTTGGCGCAGGACATCTGCGTTGAGACATGAAACGGAACTGCCAGTTTCTGGCAGAGGACAATGGCCGCCCAGTCGGCTACGATCACAGCATCCACATAGGGTTTCGCAAATTGCAGGAGTGCCTCAACATTTGCGAGATCCGCTTCAAACAAGAGCGTGTTGAGCGTCAGATAGATCTTAACACCAGCGGTACGGCAGCGTTCCGAGGCCTCCGGCAGAGAGGCGCGGGTGAAATTGGTAGTAGCCGCCTGCCGCATGTTGAGATCCTCAACACCCAGGTAAACCGCGTCCGCTCCTGCGTCAAGCGCGGCCTGCAAGCATGTCATGTCGCCTGCTGGTGCTAAAATTTCCGGTCGTTTCATCATTGTCATTGTCAGTGTTCAGTGTTCAGTGTCCAGTGTTCAGTGTGCGGGGTGCAGTGGGCAGTGTTCAGCGTGCGGGGCAAAGCGTAACCTGCTGCACGAGTAACGCCAAGGAAAACATACTTCCCATTCTTCCCATCTCGCCCATTCCCATCTCGCCCATTCCCATCTCGCCCATTCCCATCTCGCCCATTCCCATCTCGCCCATTCCCATCTCGCCTTTGGCGAACAACCGCCTGGCATCCGATAATTGCGTCATAGAAGCAACTCTACACCCTAGGGCGCGCTCTTCATGAGCCTGGAGCAAAATGCCGCTAGTAGAGCGGCTACTACACTGAACAACAGGGCTTGCAAGCCAGCCTGCATTTCAAATTGCTGCGCATGTGTAGTAGTCGCTCTACCAGCGACATCGGTTGACGATGATGTGCGACGATAGCGGGTTACGATTAAAAACCCAAAACCCAAGTCCCAAAAGCTCCACTCCGCACCCGGCGCGGATCTAACCGCTTAAAGTGCGTTTAATGCTGATTATCATACTCTATTTCGGTTGCCCTTTCCAGACCCAATTCACAGAGCCAATTCACCGCTTGAGTTTTGTGGCATAGCACGGTAAACTGGCTGGCATGAAATTTGGAATATCTACCAATTGGAACAGCTTGCGCCATGAGCGGGGCGGTGATCTGGTCGAGGAGGCGTTGTCGCTGGGCTTTGAAGCGCTGGAACTTGGCTACAACCTCACTGCGCAGCAGGCGGCGGAGATCAAGCCCTTTGCAGAGCGGGGGGAGATTGCGATCGACAGTGTGCACGCCTTCTGCCCGGTGCCGATGAGCGCCCCTTATGGCTATCCTGAGCAACACTTGCTGGCGTCAACCGATGAAGATGAACGGGTGATGGCCCGCATCATGATTGAAAAAACCCTTGATTTTACCGCTGCCATGGGTGCTAAAGCGGTTGTTTTACATGCTGGTCGAATCTTCCTGAAGAGCTTTTTCAGCGCGATGAGCACCCATACGCTGGCCCAGGCCCTGGAGGCAGCGGGGGGGAGTGAGGCTCCTGGTTACAAGAAGGTACTGGCTAAGGCAGTCAAACGTCGCAGCGCACTGGCGAAGAGGTATTACGATGGGTTCTGCCTTTCGCTGGACACCATGCTGCCGCGCTTTGAAGAGCTTGGGATCACGCTTGCGCTGGAGAATCTGCCCTCAATCGAGGCCTTTCCCGATATGGATGAGATGATTCAACTCAAGCAGCGCTTCGATACCCCTGTGCTGGCGTACTGGCACGATATCGGCCACGGCCAGGTGCGGGAGTATTTCGGGTGGGAGCGCCATATAGATGTGGCGCAGGCGCTCCTGCCATATACCCGCGGTACACATATTCACGATGCCCTGCCGCTGATGGATGATCACCTTCCGCCCGGCATGGGTAAGGTGGATTTCAGCCGTCTCAGCGGCTATGCGGACGCGCGCATCATTAAGGTTTTTGAGCCGGCACGCGATGTTCCTGCCGGTGAAGTCGGACGCTCATTGCAGTTTCTCCGCAGTGTCTGGGGCGGTTAAGCGTCCGCTGCCTGCGTAACAAACGCTACGCGTTTGACGAAACGAAGCAGTTCTTTTCAGGCAAAAAGTAAAGGTGGATAAAAAGTTGCAAAAAAATGAACTTTTTTTGTTTTTGCCCTTGCAGCATCTGAAGTGGTTTGCTATAGTAGGGGGACTTTTGCGGGGACGTGGCGCAATTGGTTAGCGCACCGGACTGTCGATCCGGTGGTCGCGGGTTCGAATCCCGTCGTCCCCGCCATTTTTTTTAAAATGGTCACCCTCAGCGGTGGCCTTTTTTTATTGGCAGTCGATTGTGCATGATCTTCTTAATGTAATAATTCTCGCAGTTGTGCAGGGCTTAACTGAGTTTTTGCCGGTCAGCAGTTCGGGTCACTTAGTGCTTGCGCAGCATCTGCTGGGTGTTAAAGAGCCTGGAATTACGTTGGAGATCTGGCTGCACATTGGCACGCTGTTTTCAATTCTTGTTTTTTACCGTTCGGTTATCTTATCTTTACTCAAAGGCCTTTTCAAATGGGAGCGGCACAGCGTTCTGATCTCATCCGCGGTTTTGGTCTCAATGGTTCCCGCCGTTGTCTTTTATTCTCTCTGCCATGATTTTCTGGAGGGGTTTTATAAATATCCTCGCGGCACTGCGAGCCTGATGATTTTCACCGGCGCGGTTTTGATATCGCTGCGCTGGGTGCGCTGTCGCGAGGGGGAGCTGACCATCTCGCGCGCTGCGCTGGCTGGCTTGGCGCAGGCAGTGGCGCTTTTTCCTGGTATCAGCCGCTCAGGGATGACGATCTCCGCAGCCCGCGCCTTGGGAATCTCTCCGGTCAAGGCCGCTGAATTCTCGTTTTTAATGGTAATCCCGCTGCTGATCGGCGCGGCTGGCAAGGACTATTTAGATTACTTGCGGCAGGCTCCTGCAGTTGCAGGAGAGAGCAGCGTCGGGTTGTTGGCACTGGCAATCGGTGTTGTTGTTTCCGCGGCTGTGGGCTACTTCGCGCTCAAGGCAGTGGTGCGGGTGCTGAATGACGAACGCTTCTGGATGTTCGGTATCTACTGTGTACTGGCCGGCGCACTGGCGGTTATTTTGCTTTAACGTAAAACAAAGGCCAGCAAGCAATACCAAGTCACCAAGTCACCAAGCTGAAGGCATGCCGATGCCGTAAGAACGCGCCGGCAAACGACAGTATAGCGACACGCGAGGGAAATCAGTGCCTGTCCCTAACCGGAAAATCAGTGCCTGTCCCTAACCGGGCTCTAACCGGTATTCAAAACCACGACCAAGTGATCATAGAAATCAGTGCCTGTCCCTAATCGGGCTCTAACCGGTGCTCAAAAATACGATTAAGTAACTACAAAAATCAGTGCCTGTCCCTAACTGGGCTCCCAAACCACCCGCTTCGTCGTTCTCATCCATATTCCGCAGCTACGATGCCCTGTGAACGGTTATGGTTGACGATGATGTGCGACGATAGCGGCTTACGATTAAAAATCCCGCACTTGAAAATCATCAACCAGCATCGTCGCCGCCAGCATAAACCGAAGGTGCGCTGACCATTCTGCGTGCCTGATCACTCGCGTGTCGCCCGCAGTCGCTCGCATAGCGAACGACCTCCTGCTTCCGCGCCTGGTCGATCGGATTAAGCGCAAGAGGAAGTCAGTCGCTATGCGGCTGACTATTCTGCGTGGGAAAAATCAGGAAAAATCAGTGCCTGTCCCTAACCGGGCTCCTAACCGGGCTCTAACCGGTATTCAAAACCACGACCAAGTGATCATAGAAATCAGTGCCTGTCCCTAATCGGGCTCTAACCGGCGCTCAAAAATACGATCAAGTAACTACAAAAATCAGTGTCTGTCCCTAACCGGTGCACTGACGCGAAAACGGTTACTCCTCAATCGCCGATTAGAAAACAAAGAGACGATGATTGAGATTAGTACCTCTTTTCTTAAATCCTATCATGTTTGCAAAAGAAAGAACTTCCATCTTTTCTATGCAACGCATAGCGTTGTTGACTAAACCAGCGGGGCATATCACACAATTGTTCAATGAGAGAGAAATAATTTCGCATATCACATAGGCTCAGTTTGGTTCCGGCTCCGCTGGTTTAGGATTAAGACGAGGATGTGCTCCATCCTAATCACAATCTTAATCATAATCAAGTAGCGGTTGGTGGGGAAACCATTTGACGTGCCTTTGGTGCACAAACGCCTGGCAAACGCTAATTGCTTCTGAGAAGCAACCCCACACCCCAGGGCGCGCTTTTCACATGCCAGTTGCAGTATGCCGCTCGCAGAGCGGCTACTACACCCCATGGCGCGCCTTTCAAGAGTCTGTAGCACGTGCCGCTCGCAGAGCGGCTACTACACCGAACAACTTGCATTCCGCAGTGCATCACATGTGTAACAGTCGCTCTACGGGCGACATCGGTTGCCCTGTGCCTAACTTGTGCTAACCAATGTTCAAAAGCACGACCAAGTGATCAAGTGATAGGCAAGCCGACCGCGCAGCGCGCTGCGAAAAAACGATGGGTAACTGTGACAAAATTACGAAAGAGACGAGGATTGAGATTAGGGTTGTGACAAGGATGTACTTCATCCTAATTACAACCCTACTCGAAATCCTGACTCCTGACTCCAGTCTCCTGACTCCAGTCTCCTGACTCCTGTCTCCTGACTCCAGTCTCCCGACTCTATACCTGCCAGGGGGGGTGTTCCGGCAGGGATGCCTCAAATTCGTCGGAGACCATTTTCTGGTAGGCTGCATCAAAGGTGCCTGCCAAAAACTTATCAAAGGCCTCGGTGCAGAAACGCTCCCAGCAGGCCTCTTCCTGGCCGGGGTTGATGGGATAAAAGAGGGCGTTGTTGGCGATCGCGGCTTTACGGTCACCAGGCGCATCGCCAATCATCAAAACCCGCCGGGGCTCATATTTGCCCTTGGTCGCAATTTCAAGATGAACGGTCTTGGTGCCCAGTTCTTGTCCGGCAATCAGGTAAACATACTGGTGCAGGTTGTGCAGGTTCCACTCTTTAACCAGCGCCTCTTCGGGGGTCTGAGAAACCACAATCACATCGCTCTTTTTGCCGATCATCAGCACTGCCTTGTGGGCCCACTCGAAGGGGGGGATTTCGCGCATGTTCTGGTCAATGTCTTCGTTGACTGCCAGCGACCAAGCCAGCAGGCGTTTCAACTCAGGGTCGCCTGTGCGCTCAACCTCGGCGGTCAGGGTTGGGTTGCCCAGTGCGAGCCCGGATTCAATGTAGGCGCGCAGTGCCGCGGTTTGCGGCAGTTTAACGTCGGTGCCCTTGACAGCAGGGTGTTCAGCCAGGAGCTCAAAGGTGTGCAGCAGGGCGGGAAACCGGTTGGTGCCGCGTTCTTTTGAGAACAGATTGATGAACTCGGCGCAGGCGCGCAGCTCTTTACCTACTTGCTCAAGACCCCAATGCTTGATGATCAGCGGGTGAAAGTGATCTCTCTGCTTGACGGTCATGGAGTCGAACACGCAGCCATCGGAGTCAATGCCAACAAAGTAATCAAATTTCTTGGGAATGGTTTTCAGATCTTCTACAGTATAGTTGTTTTTCATAGTAAGCTTAGTTTTTGGTTCGGGGTTTAGGGTTGGACAGGCAAGACGATCAGGCGGGCGGAGTGATCCGGCCTGCCTGTTTTGATTGTCCCGGAGTTTATGCAAGGGGTTTTAACCCCCGATCTTGCCAACGGCGATCAATGTGAATACCATGGTGAAAATCGCGGTTGTCTCGACAATGCCCAAGGCTGCCAGGTAGTTGGTGAGCCCTTGTCCAGTCTCAGCCTGCGCATCGCAGGCGACTGCGCCGGCACGTCCCTGGAAGAGCGCTGAAAGGCCGATAGCCAGACCAGCGAAGCTCCCGATGATTAGCATCACCGGACCGGCGGCGGCTTTTTCGAACATGGTAAACATTAAAATCATGCCATAGAGTGTCTGTGTGATGGGCGCACCCACAAACGAGAGTAGCAGGAAAGGGGCGGCCTTGTTCTGCGCGTAGCACTTTTTCCACGCTCCCACTGCCGAAGCCGCGGCTGCTCCTGTTCCGAAAACTGAGCCGATTGCGCTCAGCGAAAGACAGGCGACTGCACCGGCAACACCCATGGCTTGTGATAACTCTGGACTCATTATTGTATCTCCTTATTTGTTTTTCAAGTTTTTACGTAAATTAAAAAGTATATCATCTTTGATGTTAACCATCAATGCACTTCAGCGCTGCTCCAGCAATTCTAATTATGGCCGGAGACACGCTAAAGCGTGAACTACATACCCCGGAAACCGTATGTAGTTCACGCTTTAGCGTGCTTTCTGAACAGGTGCGCGGTCATAATTAGAATTGCTGGCGCTGCTCTTGAGCGGGGTGAAAGCAAAGCCCGACCAGGTGATGCCCTTGTGGTTGGAAAACTCCAGGGTGTTCAAGCGTACGGCGTGTACCAGAATGCCGAGCCCGGCCATAGCCAGGTTGAGGCCGTGGCCCAGCAGCAGAATGATGATCATGCAGGGCAGCTTTAAGATTAAAGGCATGTCAAGTCCGATCGCCATTTCATTAAAGTTTTCCGCCACCCTGACCGAGGCCAGTCCCACCGCGAAGAGCCGCACGTAGGAGATGATGTCCCCCAGGCAACTGATGATGTTGAGCGGCAGCATGCCCAGTGCCGAGCCCTCGGTTTTAAGCTCCTTGGGTTTTAGCATAAAGCCCAGGATCAACAGGATGGAGAGTCCCAGTATGGCTTGCATGGCAACTCCCGGAGCAGGTAGAACTCCAACCACGCTGCCGGCTGTGAAGAACATGAACCAGATCACCCCGATCCAGCCCACCTCAGCTAAAGACTTGGTGTTGGGAAAGAGTGCGATGGCATTCCACAGCCGCGCCACCGAGAGGTGGATCACCCCCAGTGTAAAGCAGAGCAGCATCATATTGCCATCGCCTTTGCCAGGTTCGCTGAACCACGCGCTGACCGGGTTGGCAGTGATCAGCGGGTGGAACCCGAACCAGGTGTTGGAAAGTGCGCCCCAGATAATGGTGGCAATGGAAAACACGCTCAGCAGGATGAATGGCGAACGCGGAGCTTTTTTCATCTTGCGCGCTGCCAGGAGCGTGATCAGCAGAATGAGAGTGCCATAACCACCGTCGCCCACCAGCATGGCAAAGAAAATACTGAAGAATGCGAAGAAGGGCACACTCACATCCGATTCATTGTAGGCCGGGTTGATGCCCAGGGCCGAGAAGAGTGAGTGCATGGCCTTGAAACCGCGCGGTGGGCGCAGCAGGGTCGGCACCTGCTCAAGTTCGTGGTCGCGGGGATCACGCACGAGGATGCCCCAGGCATGTTCGCGGGCGGCGGCCATAACTTGTTTTTCACACTCAGCAGGCATCCAACCGCTGATCCAGACAACTTGGCCATTTGTGCTCATGCTGTCATGCGCCGCGATAAAACAGCAGAAATCATACATCCGTTTGATCTCGGGTTGCAGATCGATCCTCTCAGCGGCGATCACGAGCTTCTCGGAGATGTAAGCAATCCGCGCCCGTGCCTCGGCGCACTGGAGTTGCATCTCCGAAAGCGGGGCTGGCGGCGGGGGGAGGATTTCACACCCCTCCGGCAGCGTGCCCTCGCCAAACAGAACTCCATAAACAAAATCATCGTGTACGCCAAAGTTTTTGATCGGGAGCTTCTTATCCGGCGTGACTTGGAGGTGTGTGGAGTGGCGGAACATGCGCACCGGCACACCGCTGGCAACGAGTTTATCGGGCAGCGAGATATCAAACTCGCCGAATGGTCTGTAAGCAGCGCACTCTTTACGGAGTTTGAAGAGCTGGTCGCAGATTTTGCGGCGGCGGTCGTCCAGCTCAATCACAGCGCGTATTTTCGTGTGGGTGTCCCCACGCACAGTGGGCAGCGGCTGCGCAATTGACTTGGATATGTCGTTGAAAATGAAAGGGGCCATATGCGCGGCAGAGGCGGTTGGCATGAGCGGCTTGTGCAGGTTTTTGAGAATGTATTGGGCGTTTTGAATCACGTTGTATTCGTGACGCGCCTGCCGAAACTCGGGGGTTTCAGAGGCTTGATAACTCAAGTGCATCACGCCGAGTTCGCGGATGATCTCGATCGTACGCAGCTTCTCTTCCGCTACACTGAGGATCAGAAGATGTTTCATTGGAACAATCATGCCGCACTCTCCTCGTCGTCATCCGGTGTGTGACAGCGCCCTTTGGCGATCTTACCGCGTGTCACCGACGCGGTTTGTTCATCGCCCAACGCAATCTTGATAACGCGGATATTCTCTTTGCACTCCGGGATCTTCACCTTTTCAAAGAGGTTGACGCGTTGTGATGTTGTTGTTAGCTCCTCGGTGATCAGCTGGTGTTGTCTTTCAAGAACTGCCTGCTCTGCTTTGAACTCAAGCGTGGTGATCAGCATTTTAACCGCGTCATCAACCCAAGGCGGCGTTGCAAAGAGATCGATCTCCGCGACTTTTGTCTTGAGACCTGTGTAAATTGGTATCGCAACACCTGCAATATTACTGGTGTCAGTCAAAACCTGCTCCAGCGTGACCAGCTCGTTGAGTTGATCGCTCTCGCCGGCGAACAGCTCAACCCAGGCGGAGAGAACTCTTTGGGAATCAGCCTGGCGTTTGGCGAGCTGTTCAGCCTTTGTGGCAATCTCCGCGATCTCCGCCTGCAGTTGCTGCTTTTTCAGCTGCAACATCGGCAGAAACCGCTCAAAACGTTTGAGCGCGTCACTCTGAGTTTTCAACTCTGTTTTTGTAAGTTTAACTTTTGCCATTGCTACGTATCTCTGTTTGACTTTCACTCCCAAGCTTTTGGTTTTGAAAATAAGGGTATATAATAGCGCAATGTTTTCCGGTTAGCAAGGCTAGACGTTTTCGATTTATTTGCCATTCACTCAAAATCCGGTTAATTTTAAAAAAATACAGAAAACCGCTGCTGCGAGAAGAAACCCAGATGGGTGCCGTTAGTGCGGGAGCAACGTAGCTCCGATTTCCAATCGGACATGTCCGGTTGGAAATCAAGGCGCGAAGCAAGGAAGTCGTCCGCTATGCGGGCGACTGCGGGTGACACGCGAATGGGCAGGCACGCAGATATGGTCAGCCGCGCCTGCGGTTGACGATGGCGGCGACGATGCTGGTGGACGAGCCCCGCATGGTCCCAATCGTCCACCAACATCGTCGCACAATATCGTCACCGATGTCGCTGGTAGAGCGACTGCGCTGCACTGCAGCATGCAAGGGTTGTTGTTCGGTGTAGTTTTTTAACTACAATGGACGCTAATTAGCACGGGCTGGTGCTGGAAGGTTGCTCTCAACAGCGATGGTTGGGGCATCGGGATTGAGGTTGAGATCTTTGTTGCCGATCTCGCTCAGGCGCATTGAGATGACCTTGGAGACACCCTTCTCCTGATGCGTCACGCCATAGACAAGGTCTGAGGCGGCGATGGTGTGTTGGTTGTGGGTGATAATCAGGAATTGCGAGTGTGTCAGGAAATCTTTGAGTGCCATCACAAACCGTCCGATATTGCTGTCATCCAACGCGGCATCCAGCTCATCCAGCAGACAGAAGGGGGAGGGTTTGATCTTAAAAATGGCAAAGAGCAGGCTCACTGCAGTCATGGTACGCTCGCCGCCGGAGAGCAGCGTGACTGATTGCGGGCGTTTGCCGGGGGGGCGGGCAATGATGTCAATACCGCACTCCAGCGGATCATCTTTGTTTTCCAGCATTACCAGCCGGGCCTCACCTCCGTTGAAGAGCTTGGTGAACATCTCCTGAAAGTTGGTGTTGGCCTGTTCGAAGGTCTGTTTGAAAAGCTCGCTGGATTTGGTGTTGATTGTGCTGATCAAACCTAGGATCTGCGCTTTGGATTGCAGCAGATCCTCTTCCTGCGCTTTGAGGAAGGCATAGCGCTCTTCATGCTCCTTGTGTTCTTCAATGGCCACCAGATTGACTGGACCGACCTCCTGAATTTCACGGTTAAGCTGGGCAACGCGCGCTGCAATCTCTGGCAGCGGAGGCTGCGCACCATCCGGCCAGAGCGGCTCGGGGTGGGCGATCAGCTCTTGCTCGCTCACACCATACTCATTATAGATATGATCCAAATGGTTCTGGTGGCGCATCTTGGCTTCGGTGATCTCCACTTCGGCCTTGTTCTTGTTATCACGGGTAGTGTCAAGGGCTCGGCGGCGCTCGGCAAGTGTCGCATCATTTTTTTCCAGCGTGCGCTGATGCGCTGTGCGTTCGCGGCGGGTTTCAGTGATCTGTGCGTGCAGGGTCTCGGCTTCGATCTTCATTGGCTCAAGGTTGGTCTCAAGCGTGTTGATCTCGATTTTGAGACGGCCAATGCTGTCCTCATACGATTTCACACCCTGGCTGCGGCCGCTGATGGTGCGGTTCAACTCCTCTATGTGGTTTTGGATGTTTGTCAGCTGGCTGAGTGTGTGTTCCAACTGCTGGGTGGAGCTGGAGAGGGTGATGCGGCACTCAGTTAAGTTGTGGCTCAACCTGCTGAAAACACTCTCCAGCTCGTTTAAAGAGCCTGATTTTTCTGTGGTGTGCTCCAGGAGCTGATTGCGTTTTTCAAGTAGCGCGCGCAACTTATCCTGCAGCTCCTCGCGGGTTTCATCATCACCGGAGGTCGCGGAGAGGATTCCCTCAACCTCATGGTTAACGGTCTCGAACCTGGCGCGCGCGCGGGCAACATCCCGACAGGCTGACTGGTATTCGCCGTCAGCCTGCGCTGCTTGGCGGCTGATCTCGGTTAGCTCCGCCCGAATCCCGGTAATTTGCAGCGAAAGTTCGCTGTTACGGGCGTTGAGCTGCTCCTGGCGGTTGCGTTGGGCCGATAAATCCTCTTTAACTTTTGCCAGTTGCTCAGTGGTGTCGGAGATTAGCATACGGCGCGCCAGGGGACTGGAAATCTGGCTTTCGGGCATCCATAGTTCCATGGCTCCATTGTCGTGGAAAATAGAGCCCCCGCGGGTTACGACGCTGACGCCGGCGGGGATGGTCTCAGGAATGTCATCAGGCGAGTCAGCTAGATAGATATTGCCCAGCAGTCGTTCAGCGGCAGCTTGAAATCCCACGGCCACTGTGATGTGCTCCAGGAGCGGGGTTAAACCTTGCGGTGCGGGAGCTGGCTTCACTGCGCAAACGTACTCGCCGGCGATTATACGGGCTGCCGCCTGCCTGCCAGCAGCGTGCAGTTTGGCGATGATGGTACGGGCTGAGGCGGCATCGCGTACAATAATCGCGTCCAGCCAGGCACGTAGCGCGGCTTCCAGCGCCAGACGCATCTCTTTGGGTGCGTTGAATTTTTCCGCCAGCGGTCCCAGAACAACGGAGGTGTCAACCGCGAGCGGATTTTCAGGGTCCATCAGCTGCAATGAGCCTGCGGGATACTCCCCGGAGGACTCCTTTTTATCGCTCAACAGTTCAATCTGCGCTCGCTTGGTGGCGACCTCGGATTGCAGATGCGCCAGCTCGGAGTGGAGTGATTTCAGCTCTGCCGCCGTGATTTCGCGCTCCTCCTCCAATAGCTCCAGCCGCTCCCTGACCGTGTCGCGTTCAATGACAAACCGATCCAGGTCTGCTTTAATGACAATGCTGTTTTTTTCAAAATTTTTGAGGTTTTCATCCACTTGCCGCTGTTCAGAGGTGAGACGCTCGCGCTTCATGATCAGCTCACGCTGCTTGGTTTCCAGCTCACTGAGTTGGTTCTGGGCCTGTGCGGTGCTGCGTTCGCAGGCAACGGACTCCTGCCGCATGGCTTGCAGTGACTCTCTGGTCTCTGTGATCAGCTTTTCGTGCTGGTTGAAGGCGCGTTGCGCTGCTGCCAGCTGCTGCTGTTCGTCCTCGGATGCGCTCTGGATGAGGGTGCGTTTCTGCTCCAACGACTCCAGCTGCATGGTCAGCTGGTCGATCTGGTGCTGTGTGCCGCTGATCTCCTGGTTGTCACGTTCAGCCCAGGCTTTGTACTCCTCAATGCGCTGGTGGTTGACCCTGATCACCTCCTGAGCCCGCAGGTGGTTGTTGTCGGCGCGGGTGGCTTTTCCCGTTAAATCAGCGATTTTCTCCTCGGTCTCGGAGATCACGCCGTGGATACGACCTGACTCCTCTTCCGAGTCGCTGACAAAGTCGGTGTAGACCGCAATTTGATCACTCAGCTCGTGGATGGAGCACTCCAGCTCGCGGATGCGCACCTGCAGATCAGCCAGACGGCGGCCTGTCAGGAAGATATCGAAGCTGCGCAACTGATCGCGCAGAGCCTTGTACTTCTGCGCTTTGCCGGCCTGACGCTGCAACGTGTTGATCTGGCGCTTGACTTCGCGAATCACATCCGCCAGGCGGGTGAGATTGGTATCCGTGTGCTCAATCTTGCGGAGCGCTTCCTTGCGGTCGGCTTTGAATTTAGTAATTCCTGCAGCCTCTTCAAAAACCGCGCGCCGATCCTCGGGACGCGAGGATAGAATGGCGTCAATCTGGCCTTGCGCCATGACAGAGTAGGAGGTGGTGCCAATGCCGGTACCCATGAAGAGGCGGTGGACATCCTTCAGGCGGCAGGGGTTTTTGTTGATAAAGTACTGGCCCTCGCCGGATCGGAAGACCCGTCGGGCGATGGTGACCTCATTGAACTCGGTCTCGAGTACCCCTTCGCAGTTGGTAAAGGTGATGGCAACCTCAGCCATGCCCAGCGGCTTCCGGGTGTCGGTGCCGTTGAAAATCAGATCGGTCATACGGGCGCAGCGCAGCGCGGTGGGGCGCTGTTCGCCCAGCACCCAACGGATTGCATCGGAAACATTGCTTTTGCCACAGCCGTTCGGCCCGACAATTGAGATCATGCCAGGCTCAAAATGCAGGCGGGTTTTTTCGCCAAAGCTTTTAAATCCATTTATATCGAGCTGTTTTAGATACACAAAAAAAGTTTCCAGGGGTGCCGTGAAAAAGAGAATATTATTAGCATAAATCGTCCAAATGTTAAAGAGAACATTTGGGGTTGCCTGCGATTATTGGAGCGCGGTGGATTTTCTTAGGGACAGGCACTGATTTTTTCTTAGGGACAGGCACTGATTTTCTCCTGATTAAAGAAGATTGGCTGCAAGCAAGATGCTCGCACTACTCCATTTTCACTTGCAATTACAGTCAAAGACCACTCTTGCACTCGCGAACTTTCCCGCTCCGCGCCCGGCGCGGACTTAGGCGCTTGGCAAAGGGCAAGATAAAAAAGAGCGCAAGTTTTTCACAATTTTTTGTACTTGCGAATTTTCACCGCTTTAAGGTAGTATTACATCGTTCATGTTTTTGTGTTAATTTTCTTGTAGTATAGGTGTTATACGAGGAGTTCAAAATGAAAAAAAGTTATGCGTTAGTCAAGCCGGTTGCTATGCTCACGGCGTTCTTCTGTTGTCTGGGTGTGTTCGCGGCGGATGGTGTGTGGACCAATCGCGTTAGCGGTAATTGGGGCAATGCGGCGAATTGGCAGGGCGGCACAGTTGCCGGTGCCGGCGGAAAGGCAACCTTGAATCTTGCCGGAGCTGATTATACTGTCAGCAATCAGGGTACAGTCACACTCTCGGGGGTCACCCTGAATGCCTCGGTTGCCGGGCGGACAGTTTTTGTGAGCGGCGGCACGGTTGAGCTGGTTGCGCCTGCTGTGGTTGATGCATCCAACAGCTCCCATCTCAGTTTCAAAGGAACAACCGTCTCCTCCAGCGCTGATCTGCTGATCACCGGTCTGGGTCGGCTCTTTCTTGGCTCAGATAACCTCCTCTCAGGGCGTGTTATAATCTCCAACGGCAACCTGCGGGCGGTTAATGACAGCGCCTTCGGGCCGCCGCTTGGCGCACTGGTCGCGGATGCCATCACGCTCGATGGCGGCGGGTTGATGAACGATGCCAGTGATGCGAATCTGGTAATCGCTCCCAACCGCGGCATCACCCTGACACCGAACAACGGCTATCTGGGGTGTGGATACCTTAACGCCGGGACGAAAATCAACAGCCCTATCACTGGCCCCGGCTTTCTGGGGATCAATTATGAGCGCAGTCGCGTCTTTTTAGGCAACAGCGCGAATAACTACAGCGGCGGCACACGTATCGGGACAACCGGCCCGGGCGCGAACTCCGAGGATATGGCAGTTCTTGTGCTGGATGATGATGAGGTGCTGCCAGATGCAGGCGGCCTGATGGTTGGGGGTGAGAGCAGTTTTATGAACAACCTGCGGGCAGGGGTGCTGGATCTGAATGGCAAGACAGAGACGGTCAACACCCTCACCTCCGGTCCGCGGGCGGAGATCACCTCCTCGGTGGCGGGCCAGGGCCGGTTGATCGTGGGCGGCGCGGATGACGACATTGATTACCGCGGCACGCTCACCGGCGGTGCGACAATCACCAAGCAGGGAACCGGCGACATCTCGCTGCGCGGCGCCGGGCTGGCCCGCGGCACGGTTGAGGTTGAGGGGGGCTTGCTCCTGGCTGGCGGCATCAATCTGGGGCGTGCGACTGTTCTTTTTGATGGCGGAAACATGCGCCTGACAGCCCCCTCAGGTCTCTATGAATACACAGCGCCGAGCCCCAACCTTCCAGACCTGAGTGCGGATTTGACCTACACCGGCTGGCAGCTCTGGCCGATTAAAGGCTCTGAGCGCAGCCCCCTGGTATTCCCTTTAAGCACCCAGTTTGTTTATAAAGGGCGGTGGAATGTGGCTGAGGCCGGGACATACAGTTTTGCCAAGGCCTTTGATGATGGCGGGTACCTTGAGATTGATGGTGTGCCGATCATCCATAAAGGAGTTTCGTCAGAGTTGTATGTTGCCGGCAATATTGCACTCACCGCAGGGTGGCATGATATCGAAATCCGCTATGCACAGGGCGGCGGCGGTGTAGGTCCGGCCCATGAACTTAATAACGGTATTATGTATGACCCGCTGAATGGAGGGTTTACTTCAACGGTGGAACGGGCGCGGGCGCGGATGTTCACCGATGATGGCGGCCCCCATGTGATTGCAACTGGGCGCGATAACACTCTGGAAGCCACTTTGGTGTTGAACCAGGATGCCACCATGACGGTTGATGAAACTTCCGACACGCCCGTTTTTGCCGGTGTTGTCACCACCAACAGCGCCGGGTTGGTCCTGACCATCGACAACAACGGCGCTCCGGTGCGCTTCGGTTCAGCAGATGCCCTTGCACCGGCAGTTCTGGATGCTGAGATTGTCAGCAGCGGCGGCCTGACGTTGAGCGACAACCTCTGGCTGCGCAGCTTGCCCTCAATTGCCTACACTCTGACGGATGGGATGAACCTGTTTCTGGATGGCAACGACCTGCTCAGCGGTGCCCTGGTGCTGAGCAATTACTCGGCGACCATTGTGGCAGGCACAACGATCGGCGGCGACGGAACCGCTACAGTGCTCAACGGCAATACGCTCTCTTTCAGTACACTGCGGTTTGTGGACGGCGCACTGCTGGATGTGCCCGGCAACCTGCTGAACGCCACCACCGATTTCTCGTTGGCGGATTCAAAGGCCGTGTTCACCGGCGCGGGCTCAATGACTTACAGCGGCAATTTTACCGGCAGCGGCACAGTTGAAAAACAGGGGAGCGGTACAGTCGAACTGACAGGCACAGGTTCCGCGTTGAACGGCACCATTACGGTTGCTGGCGGCACCCTGGTGGTTGGCTCTGAGAGCCTGCTGGGCGGAGCAGACGTGACACTGGCAGGGGGGGCTCTCTCCAACAAAGAGGGCAGCGATCTGACCTTGAACACAACTGCGCTGGCTGCCGGGAGCGGCGGTTTTCATGTCACCCCAGGCGAGACCATGACCGTTAACAGCGCAATCATCGGTAGCGGTGCTATTTCGAAAACCGGGCTGGGGACTTTGGTGCTGGGCGGCTCTGAGTTCAACACAGGTTTGGATCTGACGGTGATTGGCGGCGCACTGCACTTGAATAAATCCGGCATGTCCAATGCTTACGGGGTGGATAACCTGACAGTCGGCGCGGGCGCAAGCGCAACGTTGGCGGGCGCAAGCGATAATCAGATCAACGGGGATCTCACGCTCAGCGGCGGCACTCTTGAACTGAATGGAAGGTCGGAGGCCCTTAACACATTGCGGTCGGTAGACAGCAACAGCACTGTTGTCAACAACGGCGCGGCAGCTCAGCTGACAGTTGGCAATGGCGATGGCAACTCTGCGTTCCAGGGAACTTTACGTGACGGCTCCGGAGCTTTGAGTCTGCGCAAGGTCGGTGGTGGCACCATGACAATGGCGGCGGAATCGATTGCTTACTCCGGCAGCACGGATGTCAATGCCGGAACCCTGCGGCTGATGCCGAGCGCGCTACCGAACATTGTCGGCCTCTCCTATCAGCTTGATGCGGTAAACCCGGGCGCAATCACCCTGAGTGGATCTAGGGTCGTAGCGTGGAAGGACAGCGTCAAGTCCAGTGTAGTCTTCCGACAGAGTGTGGCTGCCCTGCAACCAAGCTATGTCCAGCACGCGATCAATGGGCTGCCCGCGGTGCGGTTCAGTGATAGCGCGCGTAACCGACTGGCATCCGAGACACCCGCCACAGCTCAGACAGTGTTCATCCTTGCGCAAACAACCTCTTTTGGAAGTCATGATGGAATTTTCGGGGTCAGCGGCAGCGATTACGGCATTCGTGGCCTGAATTACGGAGCTTGGCTGTATCCAGGCAATGTCGGAGACTTTACCCAGTATGGCAGTATGTATATCAACGGTTCCGCGGGCAGCACCTATGATGTAACGCAGCCTTATATTTTGACTGCGTTGCGCTCCGCCCCGCATTTAGAGCAGAAACACGCGCTTGGAGATTACTGGAACTACGAAGCTTTTCCGCGCTATTTCCGGGGATTCATAGGCGAGGTGCTGGTCTATGATCGGGCGCTGGATGCATCTGAACGGGCGGCGGTAGAGGGTTATCTTACAAAGAAATGGCTTGCCCTGCCTGCCGGCCTTGCCTATCGTCTGGATGCAGCCAACCCTGCTACTATCACACTGGATGGCTCAAAGGTCGCTGCTTGGGCTGACGCGACAGGCGCTGGTGTTAACTTTTCGCAGGAGACCGCTGCATTGCAACCCGAGTATGTGGAAGGCGCGATCAATGGACTGCCGGCGGTGCGGTTTGGCAGCTATGACAGCCCCACACGTCTGGTCGCGAACAAGAGCGCCAGGGCGCGCACGGTTTTCATTGTGAGTAAGATGCGCAAAAGTGTGGGTCTGGCAGGTGTCTGGGGGCAGAGCGGATCGGATACCGGATTGCGTCATAACTCGCCCACCAGCTGGAGGCATACGGGCAATGGTGGCAATGAAGGCGATTTCTCGATTAACGGCGCGATGTATATCAATGGCATCCCCGGGTTTTCATTTGCAGCGCAGCCGCTGCACATTGTGACGGCAGTCAGTACGGGTGATAAGGATTGGAAGGCTGCGGTGGGCGATTATTGGGGGAACCCAACCTACAACCGTTATTTTAATGGAGATATCGGCGAAATACTGGTTTATAACAGAGTGCTGACAACCGCTGAGCGGGAGCGAGTAGATAGATTCCTCACGCAGAAGTGGCTGGAACCCGCACCTGCGATGGCAAGCGCCGCAACGCTTGTGACAATAGCTTCGGGCGCGACACTGGCGGTCGCCGCAACCGACACTGAGGTTGCGGCAGTTGCCGGCACCGGTGTAATATCAGTTGAAAGCTGCCGTGCAATCATCACAAATTATATTGGTTTCACCGGAACTGTCACTGGCAACGGCACCTTGGCGATTGCCGCTGCTGATGGGGCGGATGCGACCTTTACCCCCGCGAGTCTGGACGTGACCATTTGTAATGACAGTGCAATGGCGGCCAATCTGGTGGTGGATGGAGCAGGGGACACTTGTTTGATGGGCTCGTTGCAGGACGGCAAAAGCGCGCTTGGGTTTGTGCACTCCGGCAGCGGCAAAACCAGGATGTCAGGGCACAACAGCACCTACACCGGGGATACGTTGCTTGAGGCCGGTGTGGCATCGGTGGGCAGCGCCACACAAACGCGCTATGTCAGGTTTTCTCCATCAGTTATGCGTGTGGGCGGTGAACATTACGGCAGTGGCTGCCAGTACTCTGAATTCCAACTTCTGTTGGATGGAGTTCATGTGCAATATCCTGCGGGAACCCTGGGAACGTCGCCGGGTGGAAATTCGGCGACAGAGGGCCCGGATAGGGCTGTTGACAACAATCTTGGCACAAAGTTTTATTCAGTAATAGTAAAGCCGTTGATAGTTGTAATGCCAGAGTCAGTGCTCTTTAACGGGTATCGCTGGTATACTGCGAATGACGCCACCGGGCGCGACCCTCTCAGCTGGACAGTGGATATCAGTGCGGATGGTGAGAGCTGGAGCACTGTTGACAGTCGCGATTACTCTGCCAATGCGGGGGCAATTACAACTGCGCGCGGCACACTGGCCAACGCCTGGTACATTAATTCCAGCGCGACTGAGATGAATGTGCTCTCCGATCTTTCGCGCACAATGATTGCAGCGCCGGCTGAGCTGGCGGTTGTCTTGTTCAGTGAGACCATTGGCCCGCTGAGCGGCGAAGGCCAAATCACCCTGACCGACGGCACGCTGGGCCTCAATGCCTTTGAGAGCGCGGCCTTTGGCGGCAATATCTCCGGCAGCGGAACAATTGTGAAGCAGGGAGCCGCGAAGCAGAGTCTCTCCGGCGCGATCAATGTGATCGGCGAGATCGTAGTGGAAGCTGGTGTGCTGGATCTGGGCGGTGCCGTGCTCACCGGCATTACCAACATTGTGATCCAAGCCGGCGGTGAACTGACCGGCGCGGCAACGGTCAATGGTGATCTGACCATCACCTATGCGGGAGGTCCTTACAGAGGGACGCTGGCTGTGAGCAGTGCGCTGACAGTCAGCGGCACAGTGACTCTGGCGCTGCCCGAGGGTGCTGGCTATCCGTTACATCAGACACTCTTCACCTATGCTTCGGCAGACCAGGCCACGCAGGCTGCCTTGGTTGGCGCAATCCTGCCTCCAGGTGTGCCCACCGGTTATAATGCCCAGGTGCGGGTGACGGAGAGCTCGGCGCGCTTTGTGGCAGCATCTGGCGGCATACTGATGATTATTCGTTAGCAGGATTTGTATGACAATTAGGGGTTTACTGGATAACGCTGTTGCCAAGTGGCCGGCGCGCATTGCGGTGCGTTATCGGGATGAAAATGCGTGGCAGAGCTTGAGCTACACACAGCTCTGCCACGGTATCCAGCAGAGCGCTGAGGCTTTCGGCGGCTTGGGGGTCAACCCCAAGGTTGACCGGGTTGCGCTGATGCTGGAAAACGGGCCGATCTGGGTGGAGTGCTACTTTGCGTTGGCCGGAACAGGTGTGGCGGTTGTCCCGATTGATCCCAAGCTGCGGCCAGCAGAGGTTGCCTATATCCTGAAAGACTCCGGCGTTGCCGTGCTGCTGGCTCAAGCCGGGCACATCGAGATGATCCGCGAGATCGCCGCCGGCCTGCCGGAGCTGCGCTGCGCTGTGATCGTGGATGCTCTCCAAGAGATTAAGTCCGACTCCTCCTCACTGATGCTGCACAGTTATACTGATTTGAAGGCAGGGGTTCAAGCGCGTGGCCAGCTCAGCTGGTACGCAGCTCACAAACCAACTGAGCAGCAAATTGCCTCTATTATTTACACCTCCGGGACCATGGGTCAGCCCAAAGGGGCCATGCTGTCGCACAACAACTTCTGCAGTGATGTCTCAGGCGCGCTTGAGGCAGTGGAGCATGTTTTGACACATACCGATAATTTTCTGGTTGTTCTGCCACTCTTTCACTCCTTCTCTTTTACCGGCAACCTGCTGCTGGCTGTGGCCAATGGGTGCGGGCTGTTTTTTGTGGAGAGCCTGCGCACTGTGAGTCAGGATATCAAGCAGCTGCAGCCAACCATTCTGATGGCTGTGCCGCTCCTGGCTGAGAAGTTGCTGACCAAGATTGAGAGCAAGATCCAGAGCAGCCGTCCAGCGCGCTGGATGCTGAAGCTGGGGCTGGGCCGGGTGGTTGGCCGAGCGGTGCGCAGAGAGCTGGGAGGGCGGCTGCGGTATATCATCACTGGCGGCGCCCCCTGTCCGGTCAGTGTCTTAAAGGACTTTAAGCGGCTGGGCATTCCCATGGTGGAGGGGTATGGTCTGACAGAGTGCTCGCCAGTGGTGAGCATTCCTAAGTTGAATCAGCCGCGAATCGGGACAATCGGACGGAAACTGCCGAACATTGAGGTGCGCCTGGCAGACCAGAACGCCCGGGGGGTGGGCGAACTGCAGGTGCGAGGCCCGATTGTGATGAAAGGTTATTATAAGAACACCGAGGCCACGCGCGAGGCCTTTGACGGCGAGTGGTTTAAAACCGGCGATCTGGCGCGGATGGATCAGGATGGGTTTATCTCCATCTGCGGACGCAAAAAGGCGCTGATCATCAACCGTGAGGGCAAAAACATCTATCCTGAAGAGGTGGAGAACGCGGTGGCACTTGACCCGCTGTTGCGCGATCTGGTTGTGATTGGATACAGGGTGGGTGATGATCCTGGGGAGCGGGTCGGCGCGATTGTGGTGCCGGAGCCGGAGCTGCTGCGGGCGGAGCTGGGCGCGGAAGCCGACAATCCGGCAGCGGTTGAGAGCTTTGTCCGTCAGCGGCTAACGCAGCAGTGCGCGCAGCTGGCAACGTACAAGCACCCGCGCAAGGTGGAGGTCAGGGTTGAGGCGCTGGAACGCACCTCAATTCAGAAGGTGAAGCGCATTCTCTATCAGGGCGCGCTGGATGAACGGGGTGGTTAGCTGCTCAGGCGAATGGAGAAAACAATTAGTTGTTCTTTCCAGGAAGTTGTCGGGCGTGGCCTGTAGCCACTTTGCGCGCGCGCGTTGCGTGGTTAGTGCTCACTGTGAATGCAGACTTAACAGCTTAGTTTGTTTTCCTCTACCTCTTTTTTAAACCGCGAAAGTCCAGAAAAGCACGAAAGAGGCGCGTAGCTGATTTTTAACTATACAGAGCCTAGCGCAGCATAGCCGCAACCAAATTTGTCTCTCACAGAGTCACAGCGTTCCGAGAGTTTTTACTGCTTATATGCGCAGAGCTCGCTCAAGCCGCTGGACGCACCCGCGCCGACCATGAAGTCCATCTTGAGCGAATCCGGGGCATGCTCACAAAAATAATTTTTTTATTTGACATATGTTTGGCGTTTTAGTACGCTACTAGCGGTTAGGTGGGTTAGATAGTCATGCAGTGGCATGCCTAATAAATTAGCAAGCATCACAATCACTACTTCTTACTGTCTAATGTGGCAAAATTACCAGAGGTCTTGAAGTCGAATATGCTGCAGAAAGGTTGAACAATAATTTACCCCTAAGTTGTGAGAAGTGTTTTTTTTGCCCATGCAGGTATCACGTGGTGATAGTTTTGAGCAGCGATGCTAAAATTGAACTATAAACAGTACAAGGCAATGGAGAAACTAACATGAAAACAATGACTCACTCAGTTCTGTTCGGCGCAATGCTGCTAGCGGCAGTATTTGCATCAGGCGCAGTGGTCACAAATGCCACAGTACGCGGCACCCTGGCCACCAGCTGGGGCGCATCCATTCGGGATGACGCTCTGGCCAGTTGGATTTACACCTTCATTCCCACTAACACACCCAAGTTGTTGGTGTTGACGCAATGCTTTGGCGGTGATATGGCGAATGAGTTCGCCGACAAGCCCAACACGGTCGTGCTCAGCGCAACCTCAACAGGCGAAGAGGCGATGTACGGCGGCTACGATGCCGGGGCCGCTGGAGCCATGCAACCCGGCGCCGGACGCACGGCGCAGGACATTCACAACGCAGGTGTCGCCAATCGCGATACAGTCGAAACTCCCAGAGTCGCCGGCGGCCTGAACCCGACGAATTTCCCAATGACGTCGGTCAGCACCTCGGGCGTTGTCCGCAGTCGCCATGTGGTCTGGTACGCGGGCCAGCCGGATGGCCTCCCCGGACGGGACTTTGATCAGGATGCCCGGCTGCATGGCGTTTTTGCCGGTGAAGGCAACACGACCTATCGCGCCGTGGCAGCATCGACAACGGGCGGCTGGGATTATGACGGGACAGCACGCGGTCTGCGCGAAGCGATCCTGGAGGCCGCCGTGCTGATTGCCATTTCGCCGAATCCTGCCGCCGAGCAGTTTATTCTTTATGCCTCCGACCACGGCGATCGGCATGTAACGGCTGCGGTCGCGACTGCTTTGCCGACAGATCTGCCGATCGAGTTCAGTGAATTCCCGACCTTCTCCAGGGATGAGATGGAGCCGAAAATACTGCTCAACAACACGAATACGATTCCAGGCTTCTCGATCTTTGTTCCCTTTGAACCGGGCGGCCCGGTTTTTACCCCCGGCCCCAATCCTTTTTTCCCGCCGTTGGATTGGCAGTTGACCATTACGATTCCCGATCAGCCCAGCTTCCCGCCACTATTCCTGACCGCCCCTGTCGAACTCCCGCTCGAGTTGGACAACGGCATTGTCGGCGATTTGTCAGGCGAAGGGATTCAGCTCTTTTTCCCTGTTGATAAGCAGTTTTTCGTGGACAGTTTCTTCGACGTGTTCGTCACCCTCGAAGTGACGCAGACCACGGGGCAAACCTGGCCCATTGCGAGCATCAGCCAGGACAGCGGCGAGGTACCTAAGGGCATTGCACCGAGCGATGGACGCGCATTGCGGCTCGACCGCAGCCGATCCGAGGATATAATCCCCACCGAAATGGTGGCGCTGAGCCTGCATGGTATTGACGGAGGCCTCTATCCGATCCAGGCGCGCACGAGTTTGCTGACCGGCGAATGGGAGACGCTGGACACCCTGCTGGGCAAGGACACGATTCCGGGCGCAGGCGGACGACTCACCTATCCCATTCTCCCTTCAACTGAGCCGACCCGGTTCTTCCGTGCGCTGTTTCCACAACCGACCATCGCACAGGTTGAACCGGCAATGGTGGCAACTGATGGAGATGACGCATTCTTCTATATTGTTGGATCAGGATTCTATCCGCGCGACACTGTGCTGATCGGCGGTCTGCCCGCGCTGCACGTGGAGTTCGACGCGCACAATCTCTTACACGTGTTTCTGCCCGCCAGCTTTCCGCCCGGTCTGCATGACGTGACAGTGGTTAGCGGCCACAACGGGGCCATCCTGGCAACCCTGCCTGATGCCCTTGAGGTGGCACCGTCGCTGGCACGCACCCTGCAAGGCCCACCCGCATGGCCACCGGCAGGCCCTGCTTCCGCACTTCCAAGTCACTACGGCCACGTCACCGTGCTGAAGCAACAGGCGGACGGCCACGTCACCGTGCTGAAGAGTCAGGATGAAGGCCAGGCAACCGTGTTTCATGCTCCCTTTCACAATTATGATGTCTCGCGGAGGTATATCGGCACGGAGGAGTGTGATGACGGAAACGCACTGGATATTGGCCGCTCCGCAGCATATAGTCGCCGTACCGATTCTGACCTTGACCGCTCCGGAGGGCATCGACTTGACGAGGATTCTGACGGCGACGGCATCCTAGACCTTAGCCTGCACGCCGGCGAAGTCGAACAGCAGGTCGTTGATCTCGCCGTGCCCGGCCGCGGCCTGGATTTTCTCTGGGTACGCACCTATCGCTCCCGCACCGGCGTTGCTACAACGCAAGGCAACCGCTGGAGCCACAGCTACGATGTGCGCTGTGTTCGGGACGGGGGCGCGGTTGATCTTTACGACGGCACCGGGCGCAAGGACACCTTTCGGCTCCAGGCCAACGGCACTTACACCTGCCCGGAGTTCTTCCGCGAGGGTACCCTCTTGGCCGGTGTCTTCCGCCTCTTCTTCGCCGATACAGGCTACTGGGAGTTTAATCCGTTCGGCACCTCCCCCTCCAGCGGAAAACTCGCCCAAATCGTCGACCGCCACGGCAACACAATGACGCTGAGTTACGACGGCTCAGGCCGACTCACAACGATCATCGACGACCTTGGCCGCACCTATACCGTCGCCTACAACCCGACCGGACAGATTGCCTCTGTCTCTGATTTCTCGGGCCGGACAGTCACCTACGCCTACTACAGTGCGGGCGATTCGAATGGACGTTCCGGTGACCTCAAGTCCGTGACCTCGCCAGCCGTCATTGGCACGTCGACTGGCAACGACTTCCCTTATGGCAAGACCACGACTTATGTCTACAGCACGGATCCTGCGCCTGGGGCCAGCGGATTATTGACCTCGATTATTGATGCACACGGACAGAACATCGCCCAATGCACCTATGAGATTACGCCGTCATCATTTTCCGCATGGCGTGCCATCTCCCTCCAGCGCGGTACGGATCAGCCCGCCCGCATCACCTACCTGCCGCAGTCACCGGCCCCGGACAACCGTTTTGCGGCACTGCGCTGTATTGTCAATGATCCGGAAGGCAACGTTTCGGAACACGACTTCGACGTGCGCAACCGCTGCGTCACCTTGCGCGAATTCACCGGGCGCGCCGAGCCCGGCCAGGCCGTCACCGCCACCGATAACCGCCCTGCCGGCAAACTGCGGGCAGCCGACCCCGACTTCTTTGAATCGACTTGGAGCTGGAACAACGATTCGCTCTGCACCCTCTGGCAGCGGCCGCTGACCAACCGCATAGAATGGAGTTACCAGGCCGATCTCGACCCTGCCACACCCGCGCGCCAGCGGGGCAACCTGCGCGAAGAACGTTGCGTCTCCAACGGCGACTTAGATCACGACGGCATGCCCGATATCCTCGTGAGCAGCTTCGAGCATGACCCGCGCTTCGGGAGCGACCACGCTGCGCACTTCACGGCAGAGTTTAGCGATGGCCGCTACGTCCTGCGGAGTGGCCATCGACGCAAACCCTGGTTACCCTCAAATTTCCGCCTGCGGTCTTCAGAAGGCGTGGATTTGAATTGCGACGGACGCGACGACGATTGCGATGGCCTTGTTGACGAAAGCTTCGTCACCCGCGTCACCAACCCGCGCGGTTTCGAGACGCGCTGCGAATACGATGCCAACGGCAACCTTGTCACGCTCACGCGGCACGGCACGGCTGTCGGCGGCGGCACTCCGCCGGTACTGGCCCGTGAGGATTATGAATACAATGTCTATGGCCAACCAGCTGCTATCACCAATGCCGCCGATGGCAATGGCTATCGTCGCTACGATCTCTACCTGTACGAAGAGGTGCCCGGCACAACCGGTTTTGGCTACTTGACCGGGACGATTGTGGATGCCGGCGCCGCCGGACGCAATCTGACCACCGGCTTTGAGTACGACGCGCGCGGCAACCTGACACGCTGCGTAGATCCCCGCGGTACGCCCACGGACATTGAGGTCAATGCTCTCAACCAGATCGTGTCCAGGAAGACCCAGGGCGCGACCTTGGGCGAGAGGGTGCGGGTCGAGTATCATTACAATGCCGCCGACCAGATCGTGCTGGCGGAGCGGGGAAACCTTGACGGCTCCGGTTCGTTTGATCCCAACGGTGGATCAATCGCCTATGCCTATGACCCCTGCCGGCGCCCCATCCGCAGGGTGGATGCCTCACCCGACGCCTCACTCAGTGTAACCAACGAGTTCAGCTACAACGGCAACGACCGCCTCGTGCGGGTACGTTCGCCATTGGCTGTGCAGGGCGGCGATCCCTTGCATGCCACGCACTATGCCTACGATGAACGCGGCCTGCTCTTTCGTGAAACGCGCGCTCCGGGTTCGCCGCTGCAAGCCACGACCCAATGCGACTACGATGCCAACGGCAATTTGCGCATTATGCGCTGCGGTCTCGAAGACGCCACTGGCGGACGCATCACGCAATACTCCTACGATGGCCTCGACCGCTGCGTGCGCGCCACGGATCCGATGGGCAACGAAACGCACTACGCATACGACGCCAACGGCAACCTGCTCTCCGCCACGCAGACCGACCGTTCCGACCTCGGCGGGCCGGACGAAGTGTTTGTGAGGCGCTACGCTTACGATGTCCTCGACCGTTGCGTGGCCGATTGGGACAATGCGGGCAACACCAACCGCTATCTCTACGACTCGCGCGGCAACCGCGTCCGCCACACCGACCCGCTGGGCTTTTACCAGGAAGGCGACTTCGACGGCCTCAGCCGCCCGACCTCGAATCGCCAGGGTGTGGGCGGCAGCGCGCAGAGTTCTACTCACTATGCCTATGATGCCGCTTCTCGTCTGATCGCGGCCATTGACAGCAACACCAATACGACTCAATACGCTTACGACTCGCTGGATCGGGTGATTCGCATCACGCTGGCCGACAACACCTCCGTGACCAACGTCTACGACGTTCACGGCAACCTCGTCTGGACGCGCGATGCCAACGGCACACAAATCTTCCTGGCCTACGATGCCCTGAACCGCTGCATCCAGAAAACCGTCGCACCCGGCACGGGCATTGCCCCTGATACCACGTTTGAGACCTATCAATACGACGGCCTGTCGCGCCTCGTCAGCGCGGCCAACAACCACACCGAGGTTGTCCGCGATTATGATTCGCTGGGCCGCTGTGTGCGGGAAGGCACGGCCTCACCCGCGCTGGGTTTCAATTATGAGGAAATCAAGTGGACCTATGACGCTCATGGTCTGAAGCTCGCGCAGACCAACCCCTCGGGCCGGATTGTGGAATACAGCTACGACGCGCTGGATCGTCCCGTGGCGCTGGAGTGGCGCAGCAGCGCGGCGGAGCCGCTGGAACCGCTGGCCGCATTCGCCTACTCCGGCCCTGATCGCCTGGCCCGCGTCACCCGCGCCAACGGCGTCCAGAGCGACTACACCTACAGCGGGCTCGACCGTGTGGCTAATCTGCCAGGCGATTTCGGCTGGAGACAGATCCAGGGCGTGCGCCATACCCTCGGCGGCGAGGCGGCACTTGACAACCGGATCTTCGCCTATGATCGGAACCAGAACAAGACCCTGCGCGCGTTGACGGCGCCCTTTGTCGCTGGCGGGTGGACCAACCAACAGGAGTTCGCCTACGACTCGCTCGACCGCCTTGTGCACTCCGTCGCCACCACCAACGGCGTAACCGTTCGCGACACCGCCTATGCGCTCGATGCCATGGGCAATCGCCTCTCCGTCATCCGCGACGGCACCAACCAACCCTACGACGCCTTTGGACGCCGCATCGCCAGAGTCGTCTATGACGGCCTGCCGCCCACGCCGGTGTTCACCAACCGCTATCTCTATGCGGGTGGACAGGTCGTCGAGGAGGAAGACGGTGGCGGCGCGGTGCAGCGGACGTATGCGTTTCCGCACGTTTTCGACCAAAAGGGGCGCATTGCGAGCGCTTCTAGCACGTTGGACGGCACAAGGTCATTTGACGACAATGTAATTCGTAGTTTTCGCGCAGCCGTCCTTTTCGAGGGCAGTGTCGTGTTCAATCTCTGCGACGATCAGGGCAGTCTGCTCGCGCTCACCGATGAGAAGGGCCATGTGCTTGAGCGTTTCGACTATGACGATTACGGCGTGCCTATCTTCCTCGATGCCGACGGCGCTCCGCGCCCCGGCGCGACCGCGTCGCTGAGCGGCGTGACGCGTCTCTTCCACGATATGGAGTGGGACGAAGAGACGGGTCTGCACTTCATGGACAAGGCGGAACTGGTGGATTTGATCTTGAAGAACAGGAAGGCTTCGGCTACCGGCCACCTGGATCCCAACACCGGCGGCACCCTCTCGCGTACCTACGCCTCCACGCATCTACTTGAGCAGAGTGGGCGCAGCTACGCCCGTAACAATCCGGGCAGCAGCGGTGGAACGCGCGCGCAGGACTACAATTCAAGCCGCTCAAATAACAGCAGCGGCCACATGGGCTCCGGCGGCGGAAGCGGCACACGCGCGCAGGACTACAATTCAAGCCGCTCCAACAACAGCAGTGGCCACATGGGATCCGGCGGCGAGTTTTCATACACCGAGTGCTTCCCCACGCGCTATGTCTACCCGGCCTTTAGTGCCCAGGGCACAGGCAACATCCGCGTGAAACTCATCGTCCCCGTGGCGATAAACAAGGGGGTATACGCGACAAAGAAGGTCGCAAAATTCAAGGCAGGCAAAGCATTGGCCGAAACCGTTAAGTAGGAAGCAAAATCACAAGAGTGCCAGGGGCCAGTTAACCTTGCGGTTACGCAGTGAAAAAAGTACAGCGGGCGCTATGAGCCCGCTGAGAAGCTGGTTGAGCAGCAGGCTCATAGCGCCTGCTGTACTGATGAGAAGAATGAAAGGCAGGTGCAACATGAGTAAGCGGAAATTGAAACGCGCCTTTCAAGGTCTACCGTTCACGCCTGCGTCTGCCGTGACAAACACCGGGAACAGCAAGGAAAATTAAAACATGAAAACATCAAAAAGTCACTTCGCCAAGTTTGGCACCCATCACATGATGGGAGGAATGGCCGCAATCGCCGTTTCTATCTTCAGCCTGCAGCCTGCTACGTCATATGCGCAGGGGTCACTCACTCCGCCGGGTGCACCCGCGCCGACGATGAAGACGCTCAGTCAGGTTGAGCCGCGAACACCTATATCGAGTGCGCCGTTCGACATCGCTGTGCCGGGATCTTACTATATGACCACGAACCTGACCGGACTCATTAGCATTGGGGCCGATGGTGTCAGCCTTGATCTGATGGGGTTTTCGATCAGTGTGTCAGAAGGCGCGGCAATCAGTATGTCCGGCTCCCGAAATAATATCCGGGTGCACAATGGTGTAATCTCAGCACCGAACGGTAACGGCATCGACTTCAGTAGTTCGAGCCTTCTGGCGAATGGGCGTATCGAAGAGATCCGAGTGAATAATTGCGGCGGTAACGGCATCACGGTCAATGCGAATGACGTGTTCATCGACCTGGCTGGCCATACGCTCAGTGGTCCGGGCGGGGCAAGCGGCTACGGTATCTATCAGTCAGGTGCCAGGCGTAACCTGACCGTGAAAAATGGTCAAATTGTCAACTGGAGCGGAAGTTCAATGGCTGGCGTGTTTGCAGACGGTATCAACGTCCAAATCCATCACCTTCAGGTGGTATCAAATTACACCGGAATTGCCACCGGAATCGGCTACGTGATCTCTGACTGCACGGTCTACGAGAATTCCGCAAGCGGCATTATGGCCTCCTTCGGTGCTGTAGTTTCCGGCTGTGTAGCCTATAAAAATGGTGGTAACGGGATTGATACCAGCTATGGCGGCACGGTCTCTAACTGCGCAAGCACAGAAAATGCGGGGCGCGGTATCTATGCTTTTTCCGGCAACATGCTGCAAAACTGCACGGCAACGCGCAATGAGAATAATGGTGTACAAGTCGTTCGGCAATGATCGCGGCATTGACGTGGCCGGTGGTGGCAACTTTATTACCCGCAATACCGCCAGCGGCAACACGCTGAACTGGAAAGTGGGCGCCGGCAACGTCTGCCTGGTGGTGCAAGCCACGACCGGTGCGGCGATCAACGGCGATTCAGGCGGCACCGCTCCAGGGTCGACTGACCCTAATGCCAATTTCACCTATTAAAGAAAGGAGAACAAATCATGAAACTAATCCAGATCTGCCTGTGCGGATACGTACGCAGACAGGCATGGCAATGGGCGCTGGCAGCTTTGCTGGCGCTGGGCGGTACCATGGGCCGGGCGAATGACCTGATGATCCAGTCGTTCGGTGGGACAAGGTATATGCGTGGGCGGTCACGCACGGGTACACGTTCGCCCACGCGGGTTCCGGCAAGGGGGCGGAGCATCCAGTACAGTGGGTAAGCTGGCACGACTGTGTGAAATGGTGCAATGCGCGCAGCGAAAAAGAGGGGCGCCCAGTATGCTATCGTGTCGGCGGAGCTGTGTACCGGGGTGCTGACAACAATGCGGTTGTCTGCTCTGTGGATGTGGCGGGGTATCGGCTGCCCACGGACGTTGAGTACCATTACGCGGCGCGGGGCGGGCTAATCAGCAGGCGTTTCCCGTGGGGCAACACGATTGATCACACCCGGGCGAACTACTTCGGGTATCCGGCATCCTCTGGAGGCTACTCCTACGACACGGGTTACGACGGCTATGACACGCGGTTTGCCATTGGCGGGCAACCCTACACGAGTCCAGTGAAGAGCTTCGCTGCCAATGGATATGGGCTGCACGATATGGCGGGAAACGTATTTGAGTGGTGTACGGATTGGTATCCGGGCTATGAGGGCTCACGCCGCGTGGGTCGGGGCGGCGGGGCATGGAACTCCCACGCCGACTACTGCCGGATCGCCCCCCGCTTCCCCTACGAGCCTGACGGTGTCGGCGGCAACATTGGCTTTCGGGCTGTCTGGCGTTCACAGTAGCAGTGGCCCAAGTAAGCGGGAACTCGGCCGCGCTGGGAGTGAGAAACAGTAATGTTTCCTTTAGACACGACTGTCACTTTGTGATATGCTTATTCTAAGTTGAGAAATGCGCGAGTGAAGAGGTCGCGCTTTTTGTGCGGGAGCAACGTAGGTCCGATTTCCAATCGGACAGGTCCATTTGGAAAGCGGAGCTACTGAGTTCGGCTTCGCCTTGGTTGACGATGCTGTACGATGATGCTGGTGGACGATTTCCCAGCGCAAAGTTTTTAATCGTAATCCGCCATCGTCGCACTTCATCGTCAACCGATGTCGCTCTGAGTAACGGGCATCTGGTTTCGCAATTAGCGGACACCAGGTGTTTGTTCGCCAAAGGCACGCCTTAGGATTTCATAATCTTTGATTGGCTCTGAGAGCCAACTCTACAGTTTCAACTTGCGTGAAGCTCGCAAGTCGCGCGCCGGGCACGGAGGTCGGCTGCGACTATAATTTCCGTCCACCGCATAGCGGCGGACATACTGAAAGCAACATAGTATATCCGCTGTGGCAGCTGCTTGACAAAACCACATGCCCGCTATGCGGTGGATGGTTGCGAAGTATATCCGCCGCTATGCGGTGGATGGTTGCGAAGTATATCCGCCGCTATGCGGTGGATGATTGTGAAACAAATCGCAATAAGGCCCGATTTCCAACATAAGCTGTAAACGTTGTCGGCACTAAATGGTCTTTTTCATGGTTTAAGCGCAAGCAAGCGCAGCAACGCTTATTATGCCGCGCCCTGTTCAGAAGACACGCTAAAGCGTGAACTACATACCGCTTTTAGTACAGCTGACTTACCAACAGCATCAGAGCAGGGAATCATGAGAGGGATCGATAAAGTTTGCGACAAAGCTCGCGACAAAGTTTAAAAGGAGGCTAACCATGAAACCGAGGATTATTCTTCAAGTGGCAGCCCTGCTGGCACTGCTGATGCTGCTAAGTGCTCGCGCCCAGTTCGCGGGTGGCAGCGGCACGCCGGCGGATCCGTACAGGATCGAAACAGCGGCGCAACTCAATGCAATGCACACAAATCTTACGGCGCACTTTCAACAGATCGCCGACATCGACCTCGGTGTCGCCCCTTGGAACGAGGGTTCCGGTTGGGTGCCGATCGGCACCTCGGCGGCGCATTTCACTGGCACGTACGACGGTGCGGGCTTTACAATCCGCAACCTGACGGTCAACCGTCCATCTACGGGTTACCAGGGTCTGTTCGGTTACCTGAACCAGGCGACGGTCAGGAACTTGCGGTTGCACGGTGTCAGCGTGCGGGGCGGCGGCAGTACGGGCGGCCTGGCCGGCCGGGCGGATTACAGCACGCTGGATAATATTTCGATAATCGGAGAGGTCGCAGGAGCGGGCTATTATACCGGCGGCGTTCTGGGGTACATGGATGATGGAGGGCTTGCCTGTGTGTCAGCATCGGTCTCGGTCTTGGGCGCAGACTACACCGGCGGAGTTGTCGGGAAGACCTCGGGCAAGGCAATCATTCGTCATGCGGCTCTATCCGGTTCGGTACAGGGCAACAGTTATGTCGGCGGACTGATCGGAACCCACACTAGTGACAGCTCTTATGACCGTGCTGAAATCGCCGACAGTTACAGCCGGGCGGCAGTCTCGGGTAACAGCAATGTGGGAGGGTTCGTTGGCTATGCCCTCTACAGCCGCGTCTACCGCAGTTACAGCAGCGGAGCGGTCTCCGGCGGCAGCAAGGTCGGCGGCTTCCTGGGCAGCGCGGATACCGGTGCCACGGTCGCCGGCTGCTACTGGGACACCGAAACCTCGGGCAAGGCGT
>JAQUCE010000064.1 GCA_028686345.1 Kiritimatiellia bacterium | reverse complement strand
GCAAAAAACTCTGTGTCTCTGTGAGAGATAAAAAACGTGCAAAAAAACAAGAATATGAATGATAGCAGTACAAAGAGCACAAAGAGCCGCGCCGGAGCTCGGCGTTTCCAGGGTTTCCCCATTTTTTGCCTCAATATTTTTACCTAATAAACAACGCAGTAATCTTTGTGAGCTATGTGTTCCTTGTGGTTTCAAAAATTAAAGTGCAACCATTTTGACCCCCTATGTCCAGTGATCTGGAGTCGCAGCTGTAGGGCGGCTGGCCTTGACCGCGCTGGCCTAGCGAAAGTTTAGCGCAACACGAGTCGCAAGTGCCTTGCTCTTGCGTATTTTTCCCGCACACCGCTCTTGAGTTTAGAAAGGTCGGACTCTGGATGTAAACCATCTTCTTTTTAGCAAGGTGGAGCATAACAGTTTCTACAACAAAAACCATCCTTGCTTACAGTGTATCCATCTGCCATTCGATTGATTATCGCGTTGCACATATGGCATCGCGTTGGCTCATAGGCAGGAGGATTGGACAGTTTCCTGAAATTGTATTCATTGGTCCCGTAGTTGACATAGTCTTCGACATCAAACTCTGTTTTACACTCTTCGCACTCGCTCCAATCTCCATCATGATCGTTGTCATGATGAAATGCGCAAAGTGTCAAACGTCGATGATTACGATGGCAACTGTTTCTTGCGTATGAGAAGACAACATACTGATCCTCATCATCACATATCCACTCATTGCAACAGTCGGTTTTTGTCAGGTTTTCTGTTTTGCCGCATAGGCCACATTTTGGTTTTTTGGTTTTTGCCATATTTCATTCCTTGTTTGTATAGAGAGCGATTAGTTGAGTTTTTCGCGAATTTACGCGAGTGGATAAGGGTAAAACTAACAGTCAAGCACGAACTCGCAAGCTACAGCTTACCAGCAACACGCCACAGGCTACACGCTTACTCATCGTAGAATCATAAAAGTTCCACGCGGGTTGGAGCGCAGCATAACATCGTTGCCACCGGTGGTGGCACCTGTATCCGCATTGGCAGAGTAGTAGAGGCTGAAGCCGAGACCATTTACCTTGAAGGTTTTACCTTCCGGCAACCCGTTAAAGGTGCCGCTCACGGTATCAGTTCCATTGTTCTTGATAATGAATAACGGTTTGCCACCGGAGATCTCGGTGTTGAGCGTAACGTTGAGCGTAGCATCAGCCAGGTCAACCGCTCCGTTAACCGCCAGAGTGCTGTATTCGCCTGCATCGATACCATTAACCGTCACATCGAGGCTTGCAGCGCTGGTGAAGGTGACGTTGCTGTTGACAGTCAGTGTGCCTACACTTGCCCCAGGGGCTATGGCACCGCCGTTATCACCAAAGCTGACCGCACCAGCGACAACACCTGTGCCGCCCAGTGTACCGCCGTTGATGGTGACCGCGCCGGAGCCGGTGCCTGATCCTGCAGTGTTGTTGACCAGCAGGGTACCATCTTCAATCGTTGTTATACCGCTGTAGGTGTTGGAAGCTGTCAGGCTGGCTTTTCCTGCGCCTTTTTTATTGATACCGCTGACTCCGTTTTGCCCGTTTTGAATTATGGCACTGATTTCCAGATCAATAAAGCTTGGGCCGTTTTCAACAGTCAGGTTACAATTTCCTTCCAACTTCATGTAGGAACAGGCTATTGTGGAGATGTTGGGGCTGGCTTTCACTGCATAGTTGCGCCCGGCTCCCCAGTAGCCTCCGGCTCGAAGGGTTCCGGGACCGCTAACAGTTCCACCTGCCAGCTCCAAGTTGGGAACAAATCCAGCACCACCATTGACTGTCAGGGTTCCGGCTACCTTAGTCCAGTTGTTGCCATAAGCACCATAAGGTATTCCTGCAAAAATCAGGAACGCTCCACCAGCGATCGAAACCGTCCCAGCTTGCGTGAAGGCATTGTACCATCCTCCGTCTGCTAAAGTGGCTGTTCCCTCAGCAATATCCAGAACACCTTTGAAGTGGTCGTTGTTCCCATTGCCGGGAAGCCACAGAGATCCGCTTCCCTGTTTAGTCAAAGTTACTCCTGAAGCTGTGTTAACATTACCTTGAATTGTCAATCCCTGGTTACTGGCAATAAACCACTCCTGATCGCTGGCTTGTGAGATTGTTGAATTAATCGTCACAGATTTGTTAGCCTGAATACCGCGGGAAAGCTCAATGGTGCCGCCTGAGAGTGTGTAGCCAGCACTCTCAAAGTGCATGCGTTCCACTGAAACATTGCTGGCAACTGTAATAGTTCCGCCGCCAGCTGCCGTGAAATGGGCATCAGGGGCGGTTCCATCCCAAGTAAGAAGCGGTGAACTGCCATAGATGCTATTAACACTCCAAAAAGTAGAGGCTGCACTGTCCCAGATTCCGTCACCGGATTGCAAGCCCAGAGCGACGCTGGTATCCCAGTAGGATGCCGGTGTTTCGCCTGTGAAAGCCAGCGGGGCGTTCTGGTTCTGATAACAGGCCCAGATCCAGTCATCGGAACGCGCTACGTTGGCAATGCGGACTTCATCAATAACTCCGGAGAAGAAGTAGTTGGCAGGTCCCTCGTTGGCACCGGCTCCAATCCTGAGATTGCCGCTTTGGTTAATGTTGAAGGAGGGTGGTACGCCTTGACCCATCAGAACGCCCTCCTTATAGATGCGCTTGGTTGTGCCGTCAAAGGTGACTGTAACGTAGTCCCAATCATTTAGGGTGTGGGCCGTTGCGGGAGCTTGGTTCCAACCCGGTCCAGTCCAGAACTCCCACCGGTTATTGACTGAGTAGATGATATACCCTGATTGAGGGGGCTCATTTCTGGCCGAGACCACTGCGCCATGTCCTGTTCCACTCTCGCGTTTTGCCCAGAAACTGATCGAGAAGTTGTTGCTGTGCAGAGAGGAAGAGTAAGGGATTTCGATGTAGTCGTTGCCACCGAACCGTTGGCCTCCCGATATAATTGCGTTGACGCGCGTGTTGTTATACTGCGTGCCGTGGTTCAGATTTGCGGTTGCATCCGCATTTTTTCCTCCGGTTGTTTCGTCAATCAGAGCTTCATTCAGATGCCACACCCCGGTGTACTCTGCACTCCATGTTGATCCATCAGTGGTGTAGAGTGGCGCTGTGCTCTGGCCTGCATCGCCCCAATAGGCCCAGATGGTAGTCACTTTTGTCAGCTCAGGCACCTGCACCCAGACGTACGATGTGCCGCTGGTATTCCACTCTTCGATCTCATAGTTGAGCTCCATTGTCTTGTTTTGATCGGAGTAAAAGCGCAGATCACCGCCAGCAGGAGAGAGGAAGGTGGTGTAGGTGAAGTCCTGCATCTCCTCATTAAATACAATCAATGCCGGGAAGTTTGTCAGAGTTGAGTTGCGATAATAACCAGGGAAGCCGATCTCCCGCCAGAACGGTCCAACCGGTGCCGGCGTGGTGGTTGCGTTATACAACACCACATCGTTGCCGCCGGTAATGGCAGCGCTGCTGAAGTCGCCCTCATAACTGACGGTGAAGGTCTGTCCGTCAATATCAACGCTGCCGCCCTGTGGCAGACCAGCAAATGTGCCGCTGACTGGATCAGTACCGTTGTTTACAACTATGAAATACTTGTCGCTTGAGCCGACTGCTCCATGGATGCTGCCGGCCAGCTGGGCATCGCCGAGCGTGATTGCCCCTGTGACATTGATTGAGTCGTACACAGCACTGCTGTCAATCTCAATATTGACCCACGCTGAGGATGTCAGGCTAAGGTCGCCCGCAATATTGAGTGTTCCGACGCTGTTGCCTGGTGCAAGTTCGCCTCCTGTTGATCCGAACGTGACCGATCCAACCGTGCCGGCACCCCCCAGAACTCCGCCGTTGACAGTTGTCAGCCCTGATCCGGTGGCTAAACCGGATGTGTTGTTGGCCAGCAGGGTACCTTGGTTTATGATTGTGCCGCCAGAGTAGGTGTTTGCACTGGTGATGTTCATAAGACCCTGGCCGCTCTTGGCAATGGCTCTGGCCCCTCCCTGCTCAGTGATCACTGCGGATAGCAGAAGGTCATTCACAGCAATATCATCGGCGACTGTGAATCTCAGAGTGTTGTCAACATTGCCTTCAGAGAGGTTGATGCGGCCTGAGATGGTTGCTGGGCCCGCACCAGCCAGGGTGTTGATTGAGGAGCCGCCGCCCAGCGAGTAAAGCTGAGTTGCAGAGCTGCTGGGTGCTCCTGCGTTAGATCGCAGTTCGCCGCCGGTCATGTTGATTGTGATGCCCCATCCATTGTCACCATTGGCAGTGTTGTTGACCAGGCCGCCATTGATGTTAAGCGTGTTAACCTTGGTGCCAGCTCCATAACCAAGCGCATTGGCAACCAGCAGGTCGAGCTTTCCGTCAGCCTTCACATTGAGGGTGCCGCGCAGGGCACCGGTGCTGCCACCCTGATTGAGTGCCAGTACCCCTGCATTTACAGCAGTCCCGCCTGCATAAGTATGGTTTGCATCCAGAGTCGTAGTGCCGCTGCCATCTTTGACCAATGCGCCGCTGCCGCTGACAACCCCTGAGAGTGTCGCATTGCCCTCACCCGTGGTGGTCAGAACGTTTCCATTATTAGCGATTGATCCGCTGACAGCCAGTGTCTTACTGGCGGCAGTTGTCCACGCTTGCGGATTATTCAGTGTAATGGAGGAGGCAATGGTTGCGGATTGATTGGCTTCAATTCCCCCGCGATCAAGGGCGATTGATCCTTCGCTCAGCTGGTAGCCTGTTCCATTAAAGACGAGCTTCTGCGCGTTTACAGAGTCAACAATGATAACGGAGGTGCCATCAGCTTCGAAATAAGCAAATGCGCCCATCTCCCAGTTTTTCAAAGGAATGCTGCCATCAAGGCTTCGGCTCCAGAGGGTTGTCGTGTTATCCCAGATGCCGTTACCTGCCTGCAATCCTGCGACTGTGCTGGTATCATAGTAATAGTTCAGCATGTGCGTGGCAAAGGTTGAAGGGGATGATTGGTTGTCATACTCCGCCTTAATCCAATCGGCACTCCGTATTGAGTTGCTGATACGGAACTCATCCATTGCGCCGATAAACCGCTTCCAATACCCGTCATGGCTCTTACCGAGTTCAATTTGAGATGCTGGCCAATCCCAGTTGCTGCTGACAGCGATTGTTTTGTCAGGTTGTCCATCAATGTAGCACCGAACGGTTCCGCCCGCAGTTTTCGGGTAGGTAACAACAAGGTGATGCCACCTTAAATTATTTAACTCTGCTGCAGTGGAATAGGTGTTATTAGGGTTCAGGTTTCCGTTGTTTCCCTGAATAAATATCCTGCCGGATGTATGCAGTACTGCGACAGCTCCCGCTCCGCTGCGCCTGTCAACCAGCATTGCGCCCTCGCTGCCTCCTGCCGAAAATGTTCCTTTAAACCAGAGTGACATAGTACTCTCAGTACCTCGCAGATCAGCATGGCCGGGAATTGTAATCTGATCTCCATCTGCGAAAATTTGTCCTCCGCCTATCAAAGAATCAGAACTCCGGGTTCCTGTAGCTGTAGCATCATGCCCGTTTTGAGTGCTGTCAGGCAAAGTATCGCCGGACATATGCCAGACACCGACATAGTTTTCCGACCATGTCATGCCATTGGTTGCATAGACTGGAATGTCAGTTGCGCTGGGATTTCCCCAGTAAGCAAAGATTGAAGCGTTGTTGGTCAGCAGAGGTGCCTGAACCCAGATTTTTGAGGTGCGGTCAAACGCAGTTGCAATGGAGATAGCATATTTGTTTTCCAAATAGAGATAGACGCTGTTGATCTCGCTTTTAGTCAAAACCCGGTTGTAGATAATCAGCTCAGCCACATCCCCATCCCAGGAGCGTCCGTTGCCATTACGGTCGCGCGCGAGCGAGTTGGCGGTGGCGTTACCCGCTGTACGTACTGACAGCACGCTCATAGTAGTTGGTGCCAGTGTGGTTCTGCCGTTGATCTCGTTTCCGTTCAGCTCAGTTGTGCCGTTGAACATCAGGGGTGCATGGGAACTGTTCCATATATATTTGGTCTCTCCTCGATGAAAATCGTAGGTACTGCCGCCCTGGTCGCCTAATAAAAATCTTTGTGAGTCGGCAGCATCAGAATCCTCTTTGATTACCCAGAAAACGGTGCGGATGGTGGTGAGCCTGGGAAATTTGATATAGTTGTCGTCAGCACCGCTGAAGCGTACGATTGGTTGTCCATTGATTGAGTTTAAGACCAGGCTCGGATGCGCAGTTGCTGCCTGGCTGGCGGCATGGTTGCCGCTGCCCGATTGGTCAACCCAGTTGGTCACGCCGCCGATAGCATTGGTTTGAGCGCCTGCATCGGCTCTCAGCCAAAGAATACAACCATTAAAGGTGTCAGGGGCGGCGGCAACCGGCAGGGCTGATTTCCACTCCTCAACCTCAAAAGGGATGGTGGTAACACCGTCATCCTTGGTGAAGCGCAGGTCAGAGTAGTCGTCTGATTCCATGTCGCTGTAACGAAAACCTGTAACACCGTCGGTCAGCTCCACTAGAACCGGGAAGTTGATCAACGGGGTGCCGCTGTTATAACCATCGAATTTGATTTTTACAGAGTTACTGTAGTTGTCAGGATTAATGGTCACTGCAGTAGCGGTAACAGCTGTCAAAGCGGCGCAGACCGCAAAACAGGCTGTCGAGATATAGCGCCGAACTGAGCGAGTTAGCATAATATTACTTCTTTCAAATTTAAACTACATACACAATTATTTGTATGGTATCAGTTTCCTTGATTTCGTACAATTAAAAAGTCAAGAAAGTTGAAAAGTTGAGAAAGGGTGAAGGTTGAAGGGGAGGTGAAGATTAGGATGGAGCCACCGACAACATGTTTTTAAGGAGCAACATCTCTTGCCCTTCTTTCCCTCCACCGCGTAGCGGACATACTGAAAGCAACACAGTATATCCGCCGCTATGCGGTGGATGATTGCGAAGTATATCCGCCGCTATGCGGTGGATGGTCGCGAAGTATATCCGCCGCTATGCGGTGGATGATTGCGAAGTATATCCGCCGCTATGCGGTGGATGGTCGCGAAGTATATCCGCCGCTATGCGGTGGATGGTCGCGAAGTATATCCGCCGCTATGCGGTGGATGATTGCGAAGTATATCCGCCGCTATGCGGTGGATGGTCGCGAAGTATATCCGCCGCTATGCGGTGGATGATCGAGAAGTATATCCGCAATAAGGCCCGATAGGCAACTTTTGGGAAAGAACAATCAATTGTTTTTTCTAGTCGCCTGAAGCAGCTCCCTGCTCGTCGCCAGTCAGCGTGCCCGTGGCGCGGCGCAGGGTTGCCTGCGCATGCTGACAACCCCAGCGGGCCTGGACATGCTGCACCTCAGCTGCGGTCTGCGCGGTCTGCGCATCCAGAAGATCTGTGACCGTCACGGCCCCGACCTTGTAACGGGCGGACATCAGGCGCAGACTCTCCTCAGCATGCTGCGCCTGGGTTGCCGTCGCATGGACCAGCTCCTCAGCCTCTTGAACCCGCGTATAAGCGGCCCAGACATCCCGGCGGACAACAAGTCGGATCCGTTCCAGCATGGCTTCCGCCTTGGTTGCCTCAGCGCGGCTCCTGGCCAGTGTGTGGCGTTTGGAAAACCCGTCGAAAGCAGTGAACTCGATCATGACTCCAATCGACCACGCCTCGTCCTCAAATGAACTGTCGTCATCGCGCCAACCATAGCCACCCTCAGTATAGATCTTGGGCCGATAGGACGCTCTGGCTGCCTGCACCTGGTGTCTGGCACCTGCAACTGTACTTTGCAGCGCCTTGATCTCTGGCCGGGTCTCAAGTGCTTGTTGCACCAGCACGGCAACCTCCGTCACGTTGGAACAAGCGGCAAAGGCAGCATCAGCAGCTATGTTGGTCGGCAACTCGGCAGGTAATCCCATCGCGATGTTGAGTTCGCCTTTGGCTGTGCGGATCATGGTCTTGGCGCGAATAAGCTCGGCCCTGGCATTGTCCACTTCGACCTGAGCGCGCAGAACATCGGCTTCGGTGGTGTCGCCAACCGCCCGGCGGTCTTTGGCTGCATTAAAATGAGACTCGGCATTGGCCAAGCTCTTTTCAGCCACAGTCAGCAACTCCATGGTAACCGCGAGTTCGTAGAACGCCTGGTGTACATCGTAGAGTACGCTGAGGGCGGTGACCTCGCTGTTGGCGCTGCTGGCAGAGCGCGCCGCCTTGGCAGCATCAAGCCCGGCCCGGCGCACCCCGCCATCATAGAGCACATAACGGGCAAACCCGCCAGCACTCCAGTCGTCCGTGGGGCCGACGGTCGAGGAGACCCCGGATGCAGTGAAACCGCTCGGCATGAAAGCGTGGCTTTGCCAGCGGCTGACCCCGCTGCGGACACCGAGCGTTGGATAATAGGGCGCGCGCGCTTCGCCCACAGCCTCGCGCGAGGCCGCCTGCTCCGCCGCGCTGGATTTGAGCAGAGGACTCTGCGCCAGCGCGAGGCGGCGGCACTCGCTCAGCGTCAGGCGGTTGGTTGCGGCGATCTCTGCACCCGCTTCCTGGGCTATGCCCGCTGCTGCGCAATACAGGCTGCAGGCTACTAGCCATAAAGCGGCAGCCTGTCGTTTTTTTCTAAAAACCTTGTGAAAGTTTGTGTGTATATTCATTTGTTTGTTCCTCTGTTGTTTTACTGGGTCTATCATTTTTGCCTTTTTCGCAGTGCACTCCACTGTCGCCCGCCGGCGCGGTCACGGCCCGCGCCCTACAGCTTCGGCCTGCCTCCTGACCCCTGACCCCTGACCCCTGTCTTTTACGCCATGGTCTTATCAAAGCGCCGCATTGCGGCCCAGAGCGTCAAAACACCCATAACCGCGAGTGCCAGCATCTGCGGCCATAACACCGTAAACCCGACTCCCTTGAGAAAAATCCCCCGGATAATGATCAGAAAATAGCGCAGCGGGTTGAGCATTGTAAGCCATTGGATCACCTGCGGCATATTGGCAATCGGGAACATGAAGCCAGAGAGCAGGACAGCTGGAAAGTAGAAGAAGAAGGTGCTCATCATGGCCTGCTGCTGGGTCTGGCTGACAGTTGAAATCAGCAAGCCAATGCCAAGCGTGGTCATCAAGTACAGCGCGGTGGCCAGAAACAGCAGCCCTAGATCGCCGCGGATCGGAACCTCAAACCAGAATACGCCGATCAGCGTGATGACAATCACATCGGCAAAGCCGATCAAGGCGAACGGCAGGCTCTTGCCGAGAATGAACTCGGCCGGTGTGATCGGTGTGACCATAATCTGCTCCATGGTACCAACCTCTTTCTCGCGCACGACCGCCATGCTTGTCAGCATCAGGGTGATCAGCATCACCAGGATGGCGATCACGCCCGGCACATAGAAGTTGCGACTCTCGAGGTTCTCGTTGAACCAGGCGCGCGTCTGGATGTTAACGCCAGCCGGCGGGCTGAACAGACCTTTGATGCGCGATAGGCGCGTGATGAGAATCGCCTGTGAAATCTCGCCGGCAATGCGCGCGCTGTAATCCAGAACAATGCCGGCGGTATTGGAGTCTGTGCCGTCCAGCAGCACCTGGAGCTGGGCCGTGCGGCCAGCCCGGAGTTCCTGCTCGAACCCTTTGTTCATACGCAGCACTGTCCGTATTTTTCCGCGGTCAAGCGCCTCGCGCACCTGAGCGTCGTTTTGCAGGTGGGCCACCACGTCGAAGTAGCCGGAGTTCTCAAAGCGCGCGACCAGCTCCCGGCTGGCAATGCTGTTGTCGAGATCGAAAACCGCTGTGGCAACGTTTTTCACGTCAGTGGTCACAGCATAGCCGAAGATCAACACCTGAATAATCGGCATCAGGAAGATCACGCCCTTCATCTTTGGGTCGCGAAAGATGTGGATGAACTCTTTCACCAACATGCGTTTGATGCGTTCAATGTTCATGTTGCCACCTTCTTCTTGAATTTCACGTTGGCAACTGCCATGACCACAACCCCGAAGAGCGCTAGCAGCACAGCTTCCATTGCCATGACTTCAAGGCCAATGCCCTTTAAGTAGATGCCCTTCAGCAGCGCCACGAAGTAGCGGGCTGGAATCAGATGGGTGATGATCTGCAGTGGCCGCGGCATGTTGTCGATCGCATACATGAATCCAGAGAGCAGAAACGAGGGCAGGAATGTAAGCACCATGGCCAATTGGCTGGCGAGCAGCTGACTCTTGGTGACAATGCTGATCAGTATGCCCAGCGAGAGCGAGCCAGCCAGGAAGATCGCGGCCATGCCGAACAGCAAGGCCACATTGCCGCGCAGGGGAACCTGAAAGATAAACTCGCCCATCAGCACGGCCAGCAGCACGTCCAGCATGCCGATAGCAAAGTAGGGCAGGAGTTTCCCGAGTATCAGCTCAGGGCCGCGAACAGGGGTAGAGATGAGCTGCTCCATGGTCCCGCTCTCCCATTCGCGGGCAACTGTCAGAGAGGTCAGCAAGGCCGCGATAACCATCATGATTACGGCAATCAAACCTGGAATGATGTAGTTCCGCGACTCCATGTCAGCGTTGAACCAGACGCGCGGTCGCACCTCGATCGGCACAGCCAGGGCTTTGCCGCCCATGCGCTGAACCTCACCCACTGCGATCTGCTGCGAGAAGATGAACGCCACAACCCGGGCGTATCCCATGGCAATGGTCGCGGTGTTGGCATCGCTGCCATCCACGATCATCTGTACAGGAACCTCTTGCCCTGCCACAAGCTGGTCAGCGAAATCCACGGGTACAATCAGCGCCGCCAGCGCTGTACCTGAGTCGATGGCGTGCTCAACCTCGCGGTAGTTGTAGGCATATGCGCGGATGCTGAAGTAGTGTGAGCCGTCGAAGCGGCTGACAAACTCGCGGCTGGCCTGGGTGTTGCTCTGGTCCCACACCACGACCGGCACGTTGTCGACATCCAACGTCAGCGCGTAACCGAAGAGCACCAGGAGCAGCATGGGAATGACAATCGCCATGCCCAGGCTGCGCGGGTCGCGCATGATGTGGATAAATTCCTTACGGGCAACTGCCCAGACGCGGTACAGTTTCATCCGTGCACCTCCTTTTGTGGTTGTTCGAGCCGGTCCTGCGCCTCGATCAGGGAGACGAATACGTCCTCCATTGATGGCACGATCTGCTCAATACGATCAATTGCGCAGTTGTTTTCATGCAGAACCGCTTTGATGGCAGGGATGGCTGTACCTGCGTCCTCTGCCACGATGTGCAGGCCGCGTCCAAAGAGCGCTGTTTCCTTGACCTCGGAAAGCTGCTCGATAAAACCCATCGCGTCCTGCGGTCGGTCGCACATTAGTTCGATAACATCCTCCTGCATGGTCTCTGTCTTGAGCGTTGCGGGCGCGCCCAAGGCAATCAGCTCGCCGCGGTAGATCAGCCCGATCCGATCACAGTACTCTGCCTCATCCATGTAGTGTGTAGTCACGAAAACCGTAACCCCTTTGCCGGCAAGTTCGTAGATCAAGTCCCAGAACTGACGGCGACTGATGGGATCCACGCCGGAGGTGGGCTCGTCAAGAAAGATCACAGGCGGCTCATGCAGAATGGCGCAGCCCAGGGAGAGCCGCTGTTTCCAGCCGCTGGAGAGGGTGCCTGTCCGTGAGTGGCGATGCTCCTGAAGGCCGGCCATCTGCAGCACCCAATCCTTGCGCGCCTGCTTCTTCGCCTTTGGAATCAGGTAGATGCCGCTGTAAAAGTCGATGTTCTCCTCCACGGTCAGATCTTCGTAGAGTGAGAATTTTTGGCTCATGTAACCGATGTTGGACTTGATCTTCTCCTGCTGCGTGCGGATGTCGAGGCCCGCGACTGTGCCGGCGCCGCCCGAGGGGGCGAGGATGCCGCAGAGCATGCGGATAGTAGTTGACTTGCCAGCGCCATTGGGACCTAAAAAGCCGAAAATCTCCCCTTTGTTAACCTCAAAAGAGACGCGGTTCACCGCCACAAAGGAGCCGAAGTGTTTCTCCAGATCTTTGACAACAACTGCGTGATCCTGGTTATTCATGACGCGCACCTCCCTCCTCCTGAGCGAGCACGGAGACAAAAACATCCTCAAGTGTGGGCGCCACCCTCCGCGCCGAGTTGATTTCAATATCCGCAGCGCGCAGGATCGACTCGGCACTGGCCTGGGTGGCAGCCAACTCGCGCGTTGCCACATGTACGCGGTCGCCGAACAACCCGACCGAGCAATCGGTCAGCTCGGCACGCAACAACGCCGCGGCGCGGCGCGGATCAGCTGTGCGCAGCTCCAGAATCATGTCGCGCATGATTTGCTTCACCTCTTCCGGTGTGCCCAGCGCCAGCAGCCGCCCCTGATGAATAAGGGCCAGCCGCGCGCAGCGCTCCGCTTCGTCGAGGTAGGCTGTTGAGACAAAGATCGTGACCCCGTCTCGTACCAGCTGGTAAAGAATGCGCCAGAAATCGCGGCGCGAAACCGGGTCAACGCCATTCGTGGGTTCATCAAGAAAGAGCACCTTAGGTGTGTGGATGAGCGCACAGACGAGCCCCAGCTTCTGCTTCATGCCGCCGGAGAGATTGCCGGCCAGGCGCTTCTTGAAAGGCGTGAGATTGCTGAAAGCGAGCAGGTTTTCGACCTTCTCGCTCCGGCCGCGCCGCGGCACCCCATAGATGTCGGCATAGAAGTCCACGTTCTGCATGACCGATAAATCAGGGTAGAGACCAAAGCGCTGGCTCATATACCCGATCGAGTCTTTGATTGCATCTGCCTCGCGCACCGAGTGGTAGCCCGCGACCCAGGCATCGCCAGCTGTCGGATCCATGATCGCGGTGAGCAGACGCATGGTGGTGGTCTTGCCCGCGCCATCCGGCCCCACGAGACCGAAAAGCTCTCCTTTGGCCACGGAGAGAGTCAGCCGGTCAACAGCCAGCACATCTCCAAAGCTTCTTGTCAGGTTTTCTGCTCTAATTGCGTCCATTGTAAACTCCTAAAGCAGCACAGGCATCCCGCCTATGTTTGGCGCGGAATTCACTCACAGCCGAGACGGCTATGCTACTTTTTAACTCTATGGAAAACATAAATTTACCCACCGACAATTTTTGGAAAGAACAATTCATTGTTTTCTCTAGTCGCCTAAGCGACTACCGCGACTGGATGTCGGCATCAGCCGGCATGCCTGGTTTCAGTTCCTGGTTGGGGTTGGCTAGATCCACCTTGATGCGATACACCAGTTTCACGCGCTCTTTGGTGGTTTGCACGTTCTTGGGCGTGAACTCGGCTTGCGAAGCAATGAACGACAGCCGCCCTTCGTAAAACTTTCCAACATAGGTGTCTGTTGAGACTTGGACCCTCTGGCCAATCCTGACCCGCCCCAAATCAGTTTCATTGATATAGGCGCGCAGCCAGACCTGGCTGAGGTCGCCAACAGTCACCACCGGAGTTCCGGGAACCACGTACTCGCCATCCTCAATCCCTTCGGCCAGGACAATCCCGCTCAGCGATGTGCGCAGCGTGGTGTAGCTGAGACGAGTTTCCGCGAGCGCCACAGCCTGTTGCGCCTGCTCCACACGGGAGCGCGCTGCTCGGATGGTCTCCTCGCGCGGGCCTTTTTGCAGCAGCGTCAGACGCGCCTCAGCCTCGCGCACTTTGGCAGAGGCCATGCTGGACGCTGCTTGCGCTGCTTCAAACTCGCGCGACGAAATAACCTTCTGCGCAAACAGCTCCTGCTGGCGGGCAAACTCACCCTCTACACGCTGCGCCTCGGCGCGGACGATTTCCAGGGCGGCCACGGCCTGCTCAATCTCCTCAGGACGCGTTCCGGCCTCCAACTCAGCCAGCACAGCCAGTGCGGTCTGGGCATCAGCCCGGCGCATGGCGGCCTCCTGTTCCAGTTCGGTGGTGTCGAGGAGCGCCACAACCTGACCGTTGGTTACGCTTTCGCCTTCGGAGATCAGCCGTTGCACAACACGGCCCGGGATCTTGAAGCTCACCTGCGCGGCCGTTACTTCAATGTTGCCCGACACACGGATGATGTCGGGCTCCTCTCTCTCTGCATTACGCATGTACCAGAGACCGAACACAGTGGCACCAACTGCCACGAGGATCAGAATTACCAGCATTATCTTTTTCATTGTATCTCTCCTTGTGAACAAACAGTCACATCACGGGTAAAAAATGGGTGCCCTATGGTTTTTTTCGTCGTTTAGGCGACTAGAAAGAACAATAAATTGTTCTTTCTAAAAAGTTGTCTATCGTAAACCGACGGTGAAGTTGAGCTCCAGCAGCTTTGATTGAAAATCGGACCTACGTTGCCCCGCACCAAAGGCGCGCCCTTTTCACTCTAGAACTTTAGAACTTTAAAACTCTAGAACTTCTCCAAGCTTCCAGCTTGAACGAAAATATTTTCTGCCAGCAAGATGCTTGCACTACTCCATTATCACTTTCCTTTCACTTGGGGTTCTACGCTCAATAGCACTGCAGAAGATCGGCCACGCTGTTTCGGCCTGTTTCATTGCATCATACTCGCCCGCGCTGAGATGCCAGAGTATGGTCGAGGGTTGGACGAGCCCCATGAACATAACAGCCACCGCTTTCGGATCCAGCGCTTCGCGGATCGATCCTTCAAGCTGTCCCTGGCCGACCATGGCTGCGATCTCGGCCAGGTAGGCCTCAATGATTCCCCGCAGCTTCACGCGGCGGTGCGGGCTGCCATTATAGACCTCGGTTGAGAAAACGACCACAGGAATTGATTTGTTTTGGCGGACCAAGTCGATGTGTTTCATCAGCAGGGAGTGGAGTCGTTCCAGGGCGGTTACCTCCAGCAGGGCAATGGCGCGTACATTGCCACTCAGTCCACGCTGGAGATAGTCAAGGATCGCGTCGATCACATCGTCTTTGCTACTGAAGTGCCGGTAGATGCCGGAGGGCACAATGCCGACCTTGCGGGCAATTGCCGCCATGCTCAGCCCCTTCATCCCCACTGTGCCGACCAGCTCCAGTGCGGCCCGGGCGATCTCGTCCTGGCGGACCTCAGTAGTTTGTTTTTCAGCTGCCATAACCCTCTCTAAACCTTCTCCATGTGAATGATGGTTCACATTATTGCAGAACCGGCTGGTGGTGTCAACAGCCATGTTGTAATATTAAGCCACTCTGAAAGAGACTGAAGCAGCTGGCCGCCTGTCTGCGTGCTACACCAGGCAGGCAACCAAAAGAGTTTGTGTGATGTGTGGAAGATTTTCGCTCTTACAAAAAGTTTGTGATGAAGAGCCCGCTGTTACAGTAACAAACGCCCCGCGTTTGGGAAAACAAAGATAACTTCTCAATAATCGACCGGAAAGCAAAGAGCACGCTTCCGGCTTCAGGCTTCGCAATAGCTACGCCCGGACAAGTCGAGCTGCGCTTTTACGCCGTGACACTGAAGCGTGAACAACAAACGGCTGCCCCGTAAGGTTTGTTGTCCAGCCTTTAGGCTGCTATGTAAGGTTTGTTGTCCAGCCTTTAGGCTGCTATGTAAGGTTTGTTGTCCAGCCTTTAGGCTGCTATGTAAGGTTTGTTGTCCAGCCTTTCCGTGTCCGGCGTAGCTGCGAAGCGCGAAGACGGCAGGCTGCTCCAGGGCGGGTTATTTAGGCCTGTCCCGGGAGCGCCGACATCCCCGTCGGCATCGCTGAGAACAAGGCCGGCGAGGATCGGCGCTCCCGGAATAACGGTGCTGACCCACGAGCCCCAGCACGCTCCCACTCGTCCGCCAATATCGTCGCACAGCATCGTCGACCAATGTCGCTCTGCGAGCGGCATACTGCTCCAGGCTCGTGAAAGGCGCGCCCCGGGTGTAGTAGCCGCTCTGTGAGCTGCATGCTGCTCCAGGCTCGTGAAAGGCGCACCCCGGGGTGTAGGGTTGCTTCTCAGAAGCAATTAGCGTATGCCGGGCGATTGTTCGTCAAAGGCGCGCCATGGGGTTTCATCATCTTTGTTTGGCTCATCCGTCGTCGTCCCGCAACCCGGCTTCGGCCGCAAGCGGGGCAACGCCGTGGCATTGCGGAACTATGCCGGACAAGGGCCGCCAACCCTACACATTTCAACTTCCTATCTATCATAGCAAGTGTAAATTCACAATCTGCGCAACTTTCCCGCTCGCCTAAAAATAATTCATCATTTCGCACTATTTTTAGTGACTTATACCATCCTCTTTGTTAAATTAGGATTATCAAAAAAGGGGTATGGCATGGCACGCCATGGAGACCCTGGCAAGCCCATTCCAGTTGAGCCGGAGCCAGCAAGAGCTTCAGCAAAGAGCAGATCGCCATCTTGTAAGGAGAGTTTATGGGAGTTGTTAAAGATATCAGTTATGCACACAGTTCTGAGCATCCTAAAAAGGATTGGCAATCGCTTGAGCAACATGCTCTTTGTGTTGCGGCAATTTGTGCTGGGTTTAGCAAAATATTTAGTGCTTCGGAGTGGGGTTATGCGGCAGGAATGTTACACGATCTTGGCAAGGCAAGGAAACCATTCCAAGAGATGCTTGCAGGGTTGCGAACAAAAGGTTCTGACACTCAACACGCTGTCTATGGAGCCAAAGCGGCTTTCGATAAGGAATCGCTTCCACTGGCTTTTATTGTCGCCGGACATCATGCCGGGCTTCATGACATTGCCGATTTACAAGAAGCAGTAGGTAAAATTTCCGCCGAAGAATCCACTGCATTGGTTCAATCCAGCACAGGTGCCAGCATTCGGTTTCCCCATGATAACACTTTGCCAAAAGCCGTTTTAAATGCTTTGGTCGCATTACCGCAAAACACTTTGCCTCTTGAATATTTCACTCGAATGTTGTTTTCTTGTTTGATTGATGCGGACCGACTTGACTCCGCATTCTGGGAAAAACTGGGAGAAGACACCACCAGGCTCTCTAACTCCGAACTGCCTTTGAACACCACTGCCTTATTGGCATGTGTAAATGCCGAACGCGAACGTAAACGATCTGCTAATCCAGATAGCCCACTCTCCGCCATCCGTAATAAAATCTTTGATTCCTCTGTTACCGCAAGTGACAAACCACAAGGCTTTTTCTCGCTCACAGTTCCAACTGGCGGTGGTAAGACTCTTGCTGCAATGGCATTCGCCCTCGCCCATGCAAAGAAACATAATTTACGCCGTATCATTGTAGTTATCCCATATCTGTCTATTATTGAACAAAACGCCGCTGAATATCGTCGTATTTTAGATCCTGATAAAAAAGGTATTGTGCTGGAGTGCCACTCCTCAGTAAGCCCTCCTCGACATGCAACCAATGACGAGGTTTCGAAGCTGGAACTCGTTTCTGAAAACTGGGATGCACCCATTATCATTACTACAAGTGTTCAGTTTATTGAGTCCCTTTTTGCAGCATCACCTTCGCGAGCTAGAAAACTGCATAACATTGCCGATGCCGTCGTTATATTTGACGAGGTACAGACCCTACCACTTCATTTACTATCACCGATGCTTTCGGTCTTCCGTGAACTTGTAACGAACTATGGCGTTAGCTTTGTTTTAAGTTCCGCCACACAACCCGCATTCCGGCACTCAATCAACCTGCCGGATGGATTCTATCCTGAAGAAATAACCGAGGTCGCGCCAAATCCCTTGTCTTTATTTGCCGAGCTTCGCCGTGTCGTCTATAAGCTTCCTAAACAAGGGGAGACGCTTAGCTGGGATGAGCTTAGCAAGCATCTTGTTGCCGCTGAGCAATGTCTATGTGTGGTCAACTTGACGCGGCATGCCCGTGTGCTATGGGACAAACTGAACGATAAACTTAAAGATAAGCTCGGGGAAGGTATTAAGTACTTGCAGCAAAGACCCATTCATCTATCATCCGCGATGTGTCCCGCTCATCGGCTTGCAATCATTCGCAAAATCCGTCGCAGACTAAAAAGCGGGGAACCCTGTCGCGTTATCTCCACACAGCTTGTGGAGGCGGGAGTCGATGTAGACTTTCCTGTTGTTTGGCGGGCTATGGGACCGCTTGATTCAATCGTTCAGGTAGCAGGGCGCTGTAATCGCGAAGGAAAACTACCTGAGTTTGGCACAGTACACATATTCACCCCGGATGACAACAAACTACCGCAGGGCATTTACTCTACTGCCACTGGACAAGCTGCCATAACATTAGGCCGATTGGGGAGTGAGGCTAGTCTTTGCTTAGCTACTGATCCCTCGATTTTCACGCAATATTTTTCTGAGCTTTTTCAACTGTCAAACACCGATACGCGAGAGATTATGCAGGATCGCAAAGGATTCCGTTTTCGCACCGTGGCCGAAAAAGCTGTTGTTATCAAGGACAGCGGGATACCTGTTGTGATTCCAATCGGTTATGGCCGCCATCATGTTGACAGGCTCAGATCGCGTATTCCGAAACCCGGAACCCCACGCTTTACTCGCGATGACCTTCGGAAACTCCAGCGCTATATGGTAAATGTACGCCAGCACGACTTTATCTTCTTTCAACAACGTTGTTTGTTGACTGAAATTTTGCCCAACATTGAAATCTTTGTTTTGGACATTGCCCAATATAATCGTTATATTGGTGTTATAAAACCGGATGATGCTCACCCACTTGAGGAGTTCCTAGGATGAATAATGCAAATTGTATAACCCTCCGCGTGTGGGGGGACTTCGCCTGTTTTACACGACCAGAAATGAAAGTTGAGAGAGTCAGTTACCCTTTCATTACTCCATCAGCTGCCAGGGGTATCTTTGAAGCTATTTACTGGGAACCAGAGATGTATTACTTGATTGACACAATCCATGTCATCAAACGCGGTTCCTGGTTCTCTACTCGGCGCAATGAAGTTACCACAGTTATCAGCATGGACAACACCAAGCAATGGATGAAATCACCTGAGAAAGTTTCGCCTATTTGTGCTGGTGGCGGTGCTGCCGATGGAACTCAGCGCAATATGCTTGCCTTGAGAGATGTTGAGTACTTGATTACGGCTGAGATCAAGCTGACGAAACGCGCTGATCCCAAATGTTGCAATATTGGTAAATACCTTGGGCAAATCAAACGACGCGCGGTTTCCGGTAAATGCTTTCACCGTCCTTATCTGGGTGTTCGTGAGTTTGATGCCTGCTTCGATTATGAAACAAATCCTGATAACGCTTTTCTGCGTCGCAAAGAAGAGCTTGCCGCCACAGATACGCCTTTGAACCTGATTAAATACGAGCCAATTGGATTGATGTTACATGATGTGTTTGATCATCGTCTGTTGGAAGAAGGATTTAAGTGGCTCAAGCCAGAGGACATCACCGCCGCCCGCGAACAATTCGAACAAAGCTTGTCTGGTTTGAAGAAAGGAGCAAAGACCAAACAACTTAAAGAATACGATGCTGATCCCCAACGCCTCTTTGTCGGCAAAAAAATCACTCCTCTTCCCTCTTTCTTCCAAGCCGAAATAGTCGACAATATTGTTCGTTGCCATCCCGACGATGTTTCCATTCTCATTCAAGACGTGGAGGATAAATAATCATGCTACTTAAACACCTTTACGATTTCGCGATTTCCCGCGATCTCCTCTCTGATTCTGCCGTTACCACCAAAGCTGTCCGTTGGATTATTGATCTTGATGCGGAAGGAAACCTGCTCGGTCAAGGCCCAATAGATACGGCAACAGATGGCAAACGCGGTAATGAATTTATTTGCCCACAAACAACAAAGGCAAAAAACGCTGGTGGTGTCTCTGAGTTTCTCGCAGATGGACTCACTGCGGTCTTCGGACTTGAGAGCAACTGGAAAACCGTTGAGAAACAAAAAAACAAACCAAAGTGGCTGATTGGGCGAAACCAAAACAATGCGGCTAAAAAAGATGATTTTTGGCGACAAATGCAAGAGTGCGGAAAATCATGTGTCCAAATCGCAGCATCTCTGAAATATATTGAAAAAAATGCTGACATACCTCCGTTTCTTAGAAAAGATGGCAGCTCCTGGAAAATTACTTCGGCATCTGGTTCAGAAATTACCCTGGGGCCGGAAAACTTCACCTTTCGAGTAAATGGAGAACTCTTGCTCGAAAATGAAAAAATTCTCAACTGGTGGCGTGCACAACATGCAGCCGAAGTAAAAACAACTAAGGCCAACGCAACTAAAGGACTTTGCATAATTACTGGGCAACCCGACCAGCCAATTGCCGAAACCCACGGCGTGAAAATAATGGGCGTCCCCGGCGGGCAACCTTCCGGCACGACGCTGGTCTCTTTTGACAAAGGTGCTTTTGTATCCTACGGTTTTAGCAAAAGCCTTAACTGCCCAACTTCCGAGGATGCTGCGAACGCTTACTGTACTGCTCTCAACCATCTCATACGCTCCGAAGACACATCGCTTAGGTTGGGCAACACCGTGTTTTGTTTCTGGGCTGTTCAAACAAAAGCCGTCGGAAATCTGGTTGCCTGCTTGCTCAACAAACCCGACCCGCAGACGGTCTCCAAGTTTATGAAATCGCCTTGGGCGGGCATTGAACGCGAACTTGCGAAAAAAGACCAATTCATCGCTGTTATGCTCAAAGGCTGTTCCGGCCGTGTCGCTGTCCAGCACTGGATACAAAAACCATTGGATCAAGCTGTCCATAATCTTGAAAATTGGTTCCTTGATCTTGACATCCTCGTTCCTCCAAAAGCCGAATCGAAAACAACGAAAAAACTCGAAAACACGAAAGCCCCATTTAATCCGCTCTCGATCTACTGGCTAGCCAACACCACTGTCCGCGAAGCGAAGGACTTGTCACCTGAAGTACCCTCCCAACTTTACCGTGCTGCACTAGAAGGCACTGCGCCATCGATCTCTCTTATCAAATCCATCCTTAAACAGCTTCGTTCGCGTTTAGTCGGCGACGAGAACTATAGACTTGTTTATGACCAAAGCCGTTTCGCACTTCTCAAACTAATTCTTAACCGCAACCGAAAGGAATCCGACATGAAGATCAGACCACAACTCGCCGCCGATACCGACGATCCAGCATACAACTGCGGTCGTTTGCTCTCGGTTCTCTCTGAAGCACAAAAAAAAGCGCAGAACTACCCAAAGGGCTTCACTGGTGTTGCCGAGCGCTACTTCGGCACTGCCAGTACTTCACCTGCTACGGTGTTTCCCTTGCTTATGCGCCTTAATCGCCATCATCTTGATAAAATCCGTAAATCAGGTGGCAGCGATTACCAAGGCAAGCAAATCCAAGATATCATCGCGCTTTTCAAGCCGCAAGCAGAGTCACTTCCGCCTGCCTTTCCTCGCCATCTCGACCTCCAGGCGCAAGGGCGCTTTGCCCTCGGCTTTTACCAGCAGCAGGCTGCAGATGCTGCTGCTCGTGCTGACGCACGGGAAAACAAATCAACTGCAACTAAGGATGATATTGCACTGCAACCCGAGTCTCTTGATCTCTTTTCAAAATAACAACTAAGGAATCATTAAATGAAAAACGAAATTCTCACCAACCGTCATGACTTCTTACTCCTCTTTGAGGTCACCAATGGCAACCCTAATGGCGATCCAGATGCTGGCAACATGCCACGTATTGACCCCAACACCAATAAGGGAATCGTGACAGATGTCTGCCTCAAACGTAAAATCCGCAATTTTGTGGAACTCTTCCCGCCAGCTCGCGAATCGGATACCTCTAATGGTTTCAACATCCTCATCAAGCAAGGGGCTGTTATCGAGACAGAGCAAAAACCCGCCATCGTTGCTGCAAAAGACAGCGAGAACGCTGCTCAGTTAGAAGGCAACTCCCCCGCAGAAAAAGCCAAAAACTGGCTCTGCCGCGAATTCTATGACGTACGTACATTCGGCGGCGTTCTCTCTACAGGTGATGATGTGATGAAAGGCTCTGCTTTTGGGCAGGTTCGCGGTCCCGTCCAATTTACTTTCGGACAATCCTTTCATCCCATTACTCCACTCGAAATATCGATTACCCGTTGTGCTGTTACAAAAGAATCCGATGCGAGCAAGGAACGGACAATGGGAACTAAACACATCGTGCCCTATGCTCTCTACGTTGCGAAGGGTTATGTCTCTCCGTCGTTTGCCGAGCGCACGGGTTTTACCAAGGACGATCTCGACTTACTGTTTCAAGCCATCACGCACATGTTTGAGCATGATCATTCCGCCGCCCGTGCCGAAATGATTGTACGCGGGATTTATGACTTTGAACACATCGGTACCCATACGGATGCAACCGATGAGCAGCAGAAAATTCAAAACCTTCGAGAAGCTCGCCTCGGATGTGCCCATGCTCACAAGCTGTTCGAAGGTATCCAAGTCACATTGATAGACAACAAAGAGCTTCCCGAATCATTCGCGGATTACAGTGTTCAGAACACATGGACTGCCGACACCTTGCCGAAAGGGATAAAACTCCATCTTCGCCACGAGCAATAATGTATACAGAAGATAACTTGCTGCCACTCTCTGCTACAAGTCAGTATGCTTATTGTCCGCGCCGTTTTGCTCTTGTACACATTGAGCAACTCTGGTCGGACAATATTCATACTGCTGTTGGCAATGTTTTGCACAAAAAGGTTCACAGTGGTGTGCGCGAATCTCGTGGAGACACTTTAATTCTGCGTAGTTTACGCCTCAGATCTCTCCGCTTAGGGATTTCTGGAATTACAGATGTCGTAGAAATGATCCGCACACCATTATCACAGGGAGGTATACAGATCCCCGGCATTAAAGGAACGTGGCTTCCTCTCCCAGTTGAATATAAGAAGGGAACGGCGAAAAACAATCACCCTTATGAAGTCCAGCTCTGCGCACAGGCAATCTGCTTGGAGGAGATGCTGGGCTGTCATATCAACGTTGGCGCCCTCTTTTATGGCGAGACGCGCCGACGCTGCGAGGTGGTCTTTGACGAGGTGTTGCGGCAGCAGACTGAGACAGTCTGCGCTCGTTTGCACGAACTCGTTCAGAAGGGAATAACACCCTCTGCGGTTTATGAAAAGAAAAAATGTGATTGTTGTTCGTTGCTCGAAATCTGTCTTCCAAGGAGTATGGGAAAAGAACGCTCAGCTCAAAAGTGGTTGACCCGTCAGATCGATGAGCTTTCTGGTAATGAAATTAAGAAGCCACCGGAGGATATGGTAGGCAACCCATAAAAAATCATGAAAAAACTACTCAACACCCTGTATATCTCGACCCAGGGTTCCTACCTTTGTCATGAGGGCGAATCCGTTCTTGTGCGTGTGGAGAAGCAGACACGTATGCGTTTGCCGATCCACATGCTGGGAGGGATTGTTTGTTTCGGCCAGGTCTCGTGTAGCCCTCCCTTGCTGGGCCTCTGCGGCAAACGAGGTGTGCATGTCAGTTTCCTGAGTGAGAGAGGGCAGTTCCTAGCCCGTGTAACAGGCCCAGTCTCTGGAAATGTACTCCTTCGACGAGAGCAGATACGCAGAGCAGATGACAAGGCTGTCGCCTGCTCCGTGGCCAAATCCTTTGTGCTGGGTAAGCTAGTTAACAGCCGTACGGTTTTGCAGCGGGCTCTGCGCGATCATGGAGAGGATTCTCTCCTGAGTGTGGCTACAGCCAAAATAGCCAATGTTATCCAGCGCGTTCGCAACACAGAGGATATCGATATCCTGAGAGGCCTGGAGGGAGAGGCGGCAAACTGTTATTTCTCTGCTTTTAATGGATTACTGGTGAGTCAAAAAGAAACATTTCAACTGACTGGACGTAACAGACGCCCGCCGCTTGATCCGATCAACGCCCTGCTCTCCTTTCTCTATACCCTGCTTGCGCATGATTGCGAAGCCGCACTGGAGGGTATCGGGCTTGATCCACAAATCGGGTTCCTGCACGCGCTGCGTCCAGGGCGTCCAAGTCTGGCGCTTGACTTAATGGAAGAGTTCCGATCAATCCTGGCAGACCGTGTAGCTGTCTCTTTGGTTAATCTTAACCAAATTGATAAAAAAGGATTTACTGTTACCGAATCAGGCGCAGTTGTGATGAGCGATGAGACACGTAAGACGGTTCTTCAAACATGGCAGAAGAAAAAACAGGACATTGTCCAGCACCCTTTTTTGGAGGAGCGGGTTGAGGTTGGACTCTTGCCACATGTTCAGGCCATGTTGCTTGCTCGTCATTTGCGAGGGGATCTTGATGCTTATCCGCCCTTCCTGTTAAAATAAAGGAGTTCAAATGCTCGTACTTGTCAGTTATGATGTTTGCACTATTGACCCTGCAGGCAAACGTCGCCTACGGAGAGTTGCAAAGGCATGTCTTGATTCAGGAATTCGTGCGCAGTATTCCGTCTTTGAATGCAATGTAGATCCAGCACAATGGACGGCTTTTAAAGCCCGTTTATTGAGCATCTATAATCCGGAGACAGATAGTTTACGCTTTTATTTTCTTGGCAACAACTATCAGAAGCGAATTGAACATCACGGAGCAAAGCCTGTACCTGATGTGGAAGGCTTCTTGAACATATAATCGCGAACCCTAAGCACACATGTTTTCTCTAGAGGGATCGCGCCAAAACTAACTTATTGTCATATAACAGGTTAGCAAAAGCATTCGTTCTTTGACAACTGAATTGTGCTTTTTTAACAAGGTTCGCGGAATAATTCTTGTATCTTGTTACATTCCAAAATGTTATAGTACCCACCGTCGCGCCCCACGCGGGCGCGTGGATTGAAACTGTATCTCCATAGTGATACAGCCGCATGGCCCTGTCGCGCCCCACGCGGGCGCGTGGATTGAAACAAAGCCGAAATAACTTAAAGGTAATTATGCTTGGTCGCGCCCCACGCGGGCGCGTGGATTGAAACGCTGCCGATTGATCGGAGCTCAGATTCCACGCGTCGCGCCCCACGCGGGCGCGTGGATTGAAACGGCAAAAGACGGTGTTTACCTCCACATCTTCATGTCGCGCCCCACGCGGGCGCGTGGATTGAAACAAACTCTCCACCGCCGCAGAGAGCAATACACAGGTCGCGCCCCACGCGGGCGCGTGGATTGAAACTTCAAAGTTTTGGCAACCAAAAAACGCGGGCCAAGTCGCGCCCCACGCGGGCGCGTGGATTGAAACACACAGCCGCGATCGACGCGCCCTACGGAAAAAGTCGCGCCCCACGCGGGCGCGTGGATTGAAACACTTGCCCTCAGCTGCAAGCTCTTTGGCCTTTAGGTCGCGCCCCACGCGGGCGCGTGGATTGAAACGGCGGAGACGGCTTTGAGTACGGCGGCCCAGCCGGTCGCGCCCCACGCGGGCGCGTGGATTGAAACAGCTCTGGCACTAACGTCATTACCTCAGCTTGGGGGTCGCGCCCCACGCGGGCGCGTGGATTGAAACTGCTTTGGCGGCGGGTTCCCGTCACTCGACGGAAGTCGCGCCCCACGCGGGCGCGTGGATTGAAACAGACTGATTGCTCCTGATTGTGGGGAGATTGCGGTCGCGCCCCACGCGGGCGCGTGGATTGAAACTTAGCAATGGAGCTTTCGCAGTAGCTTACAAGCGTCGCGCCCCACGCGGGCGCGTGGATTGAAACTGAGCCCGCCACTGGCACGATTACGAGCTATAGGTCGCGCCCCACGCGGGCGCGTGGATTGAAACCGATATCGGACATCCATTCTTAACGCCCGGCAAGTCGCGCCCCACGCGGGCGCGTGGATTGAAACAACCCAATCACTCAATAGGCCACCGCCCGCACGTCGCGCCCCACGCGGGCGCGTGGATTGAAACAATGCGCCAGCACTCCAAACCTGGAGAGCGTTTGTCGCGCCCCACGCGGGCGCGTGGATTGAAACTTACCTTCACAACTGCCTCCCTTCTGCTTTGGGTCGCGCCCCACGCGGGCGCGTGGATTGAAACAGCGCCCTGATCGGCAACGACCAACTTACATCGGTCGCGCCCCACGCGGGCGCGTGGATTGAAACACCGACCAACACTCAACCGAGATCCAGCGCGCGTCGCGCCCCACGCGGGCGCGTGGATTGAAACCCTGCCTGCAAAGCGACAGGTATCAGCCGGGCCAGTCGCGCCCCACGCGGGCGCGTGGATTGAAACAACGCAGCCAAGGGCGACACAACCTCATCCCACGTCGCGCCCCACGCGGGCGCGTGGATTGAAACAGATTTGAGCGCACATAAGTCTTGCGCAGAAACGTCGCGCCCCACGCGGGCGCGTGGATTGAAACCTGAAAAGGGTAGATTTAAAAAGCGTCGGCAGGGTGGTCGCGCCCCACGCGGGCGCGTGGATTGAAACGGATTGAAAGCTTCATCTATCAAAATCTCAAGCAGTCGCGCCCCACGCGGGCGCGTGGATTGAAACGACCAGGTGCGGCGGATCAAGAGCCATCTGCTGTCGCGCCCCACGCGGGCGCGTGGATTGAAACGCCCATGCGGTCGGCCATGCGGTCGGCCGGCCAGTCGCGCCCCACGCGGGCGCGTGGATTGAAACAAACTCCGCCTTGCAATCATCAAGCGCCTGGGCGTCGCGCCCCACGCGGGCGCGTGGATTGAAACCCTTTGTGCTGAGGGCTTGATGCATCAAGCCCTGTCGCGCCCCACGCGGGCGCGTGGATTGAAACATGGTTGCACCTCGTCTCTCACGCTCATTAAAATGTCGCGCCCCACGCGGGCGCGTGGATTGAAACTAAATCGACTACCTCTTCCAAACCTCCCGCCCCGGTCGCGCCCCACGCGGGCGCGTGGATTGAAACATCAACCCATCCACCCATAACTGCCCAGTCATGGGTCGCGCCCTACGCGGGCGTGTGTCTCAGGCTGTGGCGATTTTTCACCGGCGCTATGCGGAAAAACTTACCATGGAAATGGTGGCCTCAGAGATCGGCGTTTCAGTGAACCAGCTTGGGAGGCTTTTTCACAGAGTTCTAGGCCGGACACCGCAACGCTGTTTGCTGCTGCTGCGTGGAGCAGGCGGGGTGTCTGCTGCGTGAGATATGCACCCCCGTGTCGGAAATCGCCCAAAGATGCGGATTCTATGATCACTCTCACTTCTGCCGCGCCTTCAAGCGCGAAATCGGTTGGCCGCCATTGGCCTACCGCCACCAGGGCATCTGGCACCCTGTTGGATCGTAAAGAGCTCCGGCAAACTCCTGGTCGGCTTTGACCTGCGGTAAGCTCGCGTAGGCGGCGAACAGCTCACTGATTCCAGCCTCTTGGATGTCGCCGGTAAACACCAGTACACGGTAGCGCAGACGCAGTTTAGCGCCTTTGCTTAACTGTGTTGCCTTGCCATCTTCAGGCGGTACATCGGGGTCGGCGATAACAAACCGTAATCACGCGTGAACCAGGGCGAAGGATACCAAGGATTCTCAGGGTGTTGCAGGATCGCCAACCCCTTGAATGCCCCTGAGCCGCGCCTTCCGACAAGATCTGACCGCGCTCCAGCCCCTCCTGCATACACGCTTAGCGTTAAAAAAACTATTGCATTTTTTAGTCGAAAATGTGTATTATCTACTCACAAAAGGAGTATTATGTCGCAATCCAACCCATTTTCTTTGCACAATGAAACCGCGCTGATCACCGGAGGCGGCTCCGGTATTGGCTTAGCCGTGGCGCAATGCATGGCTGAGGCCGGTGCGCGCGTGGTGATTGCCGGGCGCAATCAAGTTCAACTTGAAGAGGCGGTGGGCACCATCGGCGCCAACGCTGCCTACGTGCAGCATGACGTGACCGACCTGCAGGGCGCAGCCGCTTTCGAGGAGCAGGTCCGGGATATCGCGGGGGCAATCACAATTCTAGTCAACAATGCGGGCATGAACCTGAAAAAAACGGCATTGGAAACAACCAACGAGGCGTTCCGGCAGATACTCGACACGCATGTGCTTGGTGCGCATGCCCTGTACCGTGCCTTTGCGCCCGGCATGATCAAATGCGGGCATGGCTCGATTCTCTACACAGCATCCATGGCATCTTTCATCGGAATACCGCAGGTGATTGCATACAGTGCGGCCAAGAGTGCTTACCTCGGAATGGTTCGTGTTCTGGCAACGGAGTGCTCCCCCTTCGGCGTGCGTGTCAATGCCATCGCGCCCGGATGGATCACAACCAAAATGTCGCGTCAAGCCATGCAAGCCGATCCGACACGAGAACAAAAAGTTTTGAGCCGCACACCGCTGGGTCACTTTGGCGAGCCGGAGGACATTGGATGGGCGGCGGTTTATCTCTGTTCCCCTGCGGCGAAGTACATCACAGGGGCGGTATTGCCGGTTGACGGCGGAACAAGCATCGGATTTTAAATACTATGAAACTTGGATTTGGACTTTACAGGCACCAGCTCAGCAAAGAGCATTATCAGTTCGCAAAACAGTGCGGCTGCACACATATCGTGGCACATCTGGTCGACTATTTTCGTTCATCCCGCAGCAACCAACTCGGCGACCAGCCAGTTGGTGATGACACTGGCTGGGGCTTGGCTGGTGACCCGGACAAACTCTGGACGATCTCAGAACTGCGCGCTCTGAAAAATGATATTAACGCGGCCGGGCTGCAACTTGCCGCCATCGAAAACTTCGACCCAGCACATTGGCATGACGTGCTGCTCGACGGTCCTTTGAAGCTGCAACAGCTCGAAAACCTCAAAACAATTATCAGAAACTTAGGCCAGGTCGGCATCCCCACAATCGGCTACAATTTCTCCATCGCGGGCGTAGCGGGCCGGGTCAAAGGCAACTTCGCGCGCGGCGGCGCTGAAGCGGTCGGCATGGAAGGGTTGTATGAGACTCCGATGCCGAACGGTATGGTATGGAATATGGTCTACGATCGGCACGCGACTCCCGGAATCGCGCGTATAGCAACTCACGACCAATTATGGGAGAGGCTGCGGGAGTTCCTCGACGCCCTTGTACCGGTCGCGGAAGAGGCTGGAGTAACCCTGGCCGCGCATCCCGATGACCCGCCTGTACCGACCATCCGCGGTCAACCGCGCCTGGTTTATCAGCCACACCTCTACCAGAGATTGCTGGACATGCGACCTAGTACAAGCAATGCTTTGGAGTTCTGTCTCGGCACTCTCGCTGAAATGACGGAAGGCAATATCTACGACAGCGTAGAGACCTACAGCCGTCAGGGCAAGTTGGCGTACGTCCACTTTCGCAATATCCGCGGTAAGGTACCTTTCTATAAAGAAACCTTCATTGATGACGGTGATATCGACATGCTCCGTGTCTTGCGCATACTGAAAGCCAACAAATTTGATGGTGTACTTGTTCCGGATCATGCGCCGCAAATGTCCTGCGCGGCGCCGTGGCACGCGGGTATGGCCTATGCCTGCGGCTGGATGAAAGCCGCTTTGCAGAGTATCGATGCTCTTTCGCAGTAGCCGAGCCCGACACTGCGGACGACTTCCCTGCTCCGCGCCCTGTCAAATGGAGCCGGCGCGGAAGGCGGATATACTTCTCGATCATCCACCGCATAGCGGCGGATATACTTCTCAATCATCCACCGCATAGCGGCGGATATACTTCTCAATCATCCACCGCATAGCGGCGGATATACTTCTCAATCATCCACCGCATAGCGGCGGATA
>JAQUCE010000168.1 GCA_028686345.1 Kiritimatiellia bacterium | reverse complement strand
ACTTCCATCTTTTCTATGCAACGCATAGCGTTGTTGACTAAACCAGCGGGGCATATCACACAATTGTTCAATGAGAGAGAAATAATTTCGCATATCACATAGGCTCAGTTTGGTTCCGGCTCCGCTGATTTAGGGGTTAGGGAGCTGGAGGGGTTAGGGTTTTGTTAACATAAACCTTGTCGCAAACCTTTGGCTGTGATTTCTTCCGGCAAAGCCTTGTTTTTCAGAAAGTAGATCCACTGATCCAACCCTCTCTTAGCCAAGTCACAGGAATACCTACAACAAAGGGCGGGATTGCTTTATAGCCGGAAACTCTCCACGAGCTCTGCTGCTCTGCGAGGAAAAACTTTAAGGTAATAAAATTTTGATAGAGCGAAATCAATGGCTGTTCCAAAGGGCCCCGGGGCTCACGCACCCGCGTACACACCACACCCGCCCCCATGCCGGCGGGGACGCCGGCGTTCCCAGGCTAACGCACTCACAACTCACAGCTCTCGCTATTGCTATTCCGCAGAGCGGAATCATATAATTCGGTGTAGTTGAATTATTCGTAGTTCAAGCTGCGGCTCACCACTCAGCGCAGCTCACTCTGGCAGCTTATGTTCATCCGGCAGTGTGGGGCATAGGGGTACCGGGTAAAACACTACGTACTCTGCATTTGCAGTCGGGCAGACTGGGCGAGATTTAATGAAATTATTAGCCCCGGCCAGCTGCTCCATGGTGATCTCTGTTGACCCGGAGTTTAATTTTGTTAGCTCAACTGCACCGGCGATCAGCTTTAGATTGGCAATACATGTATTTTTTTGTGAACGCCGTCCAGATTTTAGATATTGAGGAATTGCTATCGCTGCCAGTATTCCGATAATAGCTACCACGATCATTATCTCTATTAGGGTAAATCCTCTGTGGAGAGCTTTCATAACTACATCTTAGATAAAAATTGTTTAATGCATTCTAAAGCGTGATCAAATTTTTTCTACAAAAATTTAGTAGTTAATGTTGGACTTTAGGGTAACGAGTATCAAAAAAGCTCCGGTTCAACCGGAGCTTTTTTTGCATTTACATTAAGGTGTCGTTGGCAGCACGTGCCCAGCTACAGGTGTAGGGCATACAGGTGGAGTTGTTGTTAGAACGTAGGCGGCTTTGTCGGTGGGGCAAGATAGTGTACCTTTAAGATACTCTTTAACTCCGTCGTCTGTAAGCGCTGTACCAGACAATAAAATCTGCTCCTGTGCGCCTTCGATCTGTTTCAGATTGGCAATACACGCTTTCATTTGCGATTCTTGACGCGACTTCAGGAAGTTCGGAATAGCGATAGCGGCCAGAATGCCGATGATCGCGACTACGATCATAATCTCAACCAGCGTGAAACCTTTACGACTAATCTTCATTGATTTATCCTTGATTTGTTTTGTTTAGTGTACACACCGGCACCAACCGGCATTCGTTATGAACAGTTACCTGTATGCACAAGCCGTGCCAAGATTTAGCAAGTTCCAGAGATGTGCTATGTTACTAGCAAATCAGCCTTATCTGTTTGCCTTCTTACCTTTTATTACACTATGCCAGCGGTTTTCTCTGCAAAAACACCTTTCTTTGCCCTAAAGCAAGCCATTTTGGGGGTGTTGGCCTTTGATTGCCTGGAGAGCTGGAGGCTGATGGCATGTGATATCTCTCGCAGTTTCGAGAATTCACGTCGTTGATTCTCAAAAATAAAGAAATGGTTTAATGTGAATTCAATCTGGCTTTCCTATAACTCGGAATCAGTATCGAAATCTACCACGCTGCAACAGATTTTTCTACCCCTCTATTTTTCTACCCCGTTTATTTTAATCTTACATTTAAGCTTCAGCACCCTCTTCGCCATCAGCCAACTTGCGGTAGAGGGTGGCCAGGCTGACCTTTAGCGTCTCGGCGGCCTTCTCTTTATTGCCTTTGGTGGAGGAAAGGATCTCATCCAGATACTCGCGCTCTTTGAGCTTGAGGAAACCTTTCAACGAGGTGCTATTGGGAAGCGTGGCTGCCAGCTCGAGCCTCTGGGTGGCTTTAAACTCTTTGGTGCGCTGCAGGATGCGCGGGGGGAGCAACTCCGGGGTGATGGTATCACCATGCAGAAATGTAATGGCGTGTTTAACGGCATTCTCCAGCTCGCGCACATTTCCAGGCCAATGGTAATCCAGCAGGATGTCAGCGGCATCCTTGGAGAGCGTTGGCACCTGGCCTTTAAACTGGTCGTCAGCGCATTCGCTGCTTATAAAATGTTTGGTCAGCAGCAGGATGTCTTCGCGCCGCTCGCGCAGGGGGGGGATGTCCAGTGTGATAACTGCAAAGCGGTAGAAAAGGTCGGCCCGGAAGCCGCCCTGGGTCACCATCTCCTCCAGATTGGTGTTACTGGCTGCAATTACCCGCACGTCCACGCTGGTGCTGTGGTTGTCTCCCACGCGCCGGATCTCTTTCTCCTGCATCACGCGCAGGAGTTTACCCTGCAGCACAAGCGGGAGGTTGGAGATCTCATCCAGAAAGAGGGTGCCATTGTTGGCGCTCTCAAAAAGACCGATCTTATCGCAGGTGGCACCGGTGAAAGCACCCTTCACATGGCCGAACATCTCGGATTCCAGCAGTTGCTCAGGCAGCGCCGCGCAGTTGACTGCCACCCAGGAGTTAGTTCTACGGAGGCTGGAGTTGTGAATCGAACGCGCGATGATCTCTTTTCCGGTTCCGCTCTCGCCGTTAATTAAGACCGTGGCCGAGGTGGGCGCCACACGCTTGATCATCTCGCAGACATTCTGCATGGCGTGATTTTCGGCGATTATGCTCTCAAGATGATAGTGCAGGGGTTTATCCACCTTTGGCGAAACAGTGCTGCGCTCTTGCGCAAGCAGGGCCTCAGCGCGTTTCAAGGTCGAGATCATCTCATCCACTTTGAATGGCTTGGTGATGTAGTCGACAGCCCCGTTCTTCATCGCGTCGATCGCTGTTTCCACTGAGGCGTAGGCTGTCAGCAGGATCACCGGTTTTGAAGGGTAGAGTTTTTTGATATCATGAAAGAGCGTCATGCCATCCATGGGTGACATGCGTAGATCGGTGATGACTATATCAATGGAGGGATCCTCCTTTAATAATAGCAATGCGTCTTCACCGTTTTTAGCAGTTAAAGCCTCATAGTGATTGGCACGCAGCAGGCTTTGCAAGAGCATTAAAATGCGTGCCTCGTCATCAACGATTAAAATTTTTGTCATTATCGGCGACCTGTGTCTGCACTAATTATTTCTAAAGAAAACTAAAATGTACGATATATCACGCAATAGTGCAACCATAAACGTTGAAACCTGAAAAATGGGCAACAAACCTTGCGTAGCTGGCGTTTGTTGTTCACGCTTCAGCGTGCTCTCGGCTGTTTCAGGCTTTTCAACTTTTTTAACCTTTGCTACTATGTTGCGCATGGCTGAACTGGCAGGTGATTGGTTGAAGGGTGATCTTGGAGTGCATTTATTGACAATTATGAAAGCGCTGTTTTTAATTGTGCTTTTATGGGCTGTGCTGGCATTGTTCGGCACAGCTTACCCAGGTAAGAAGCTGAAGGTCAACTATGTTCTGCTCGGCTGGATCTTCTGCGGCGCGCTCTTTGCGGTTCTCGCCTATCAGGCCACCTGGCAGTTGGGCGGCATGACCCGTCCCGCATTTGTCAAGTTCATGCGCACCTACAACCGGCGGGAGAACGCGGCGCAGCAGCAGGCACTGAGAGGCGCGCTGCTTGACCGCCGCGGGCTGGTGCTGGCAGCCCCGCAGCCTGGCTCGATCTGGGGCCGCCGCTATCCGCTGGGCGCGGCTGCGGCCCATCCGCTCGGTTACTATGACTTCCGATATGGCATCACAGCGGTTGAGCGGGTGTGCGACGGCACACTCAGCGGTATGGTCCAAGCGCCTGAGGATCTTGCCAAGAGTATCCTGATTAAACGTCTTGAGCAGGGCGAGAGCGTTAATCTGACCCTGGACTCGCGACTCCAGAAAAAAGCTTATGAGCTGATGAAAAACCGCGGCGGTGCCGTGGTGGTGCTGAACCCGCGCAATGGTGACCTCCTGGCGCTGGTCAGCTCGCCCGGCTTTGACCCGCGACATCCGGCGAATGCAATTCACGACTCGATCCGCAAACCCGCGTTTAACCGCGCGGTTCAGGGACGTTATCCGCCTGGCTCGACCTTTAAGATCGTGACTGCCGGTGCCGCGTTGAACAACAACCTCTCGCCGACCTTTAACTGTCCGGGCGGCGGATTTGTGGCAAGTAAGGGCAAAAAGCCGATTCGTGACAGTGAATACTACAGTGACCTGCGCAAGGGCCGGCAATGGAAGGGTTGGGGCAGTATCAATATGCAAGAGGCGATGATTCACTCCTCCAATGTCTATTTCTCGCAGCTGGGCGCCGGCTGCACGGCAATGCAGCTGGACGAGGTGATGCGCGCGGTGCAGATCGACCAGGAGATCCCTTACCTGGCCGGGTCGTCCGGCACGCTTGCCAGTATGCCGGGTAAAATGCCGGGACTGGAGAGCGGCTGGAGCCGGGCGCAGGCGGCGATTGGGCAGGGGAATCTGCTGGTGACCCCGCTGCACGTGGCTTGTTACACTGCTGCGGTGGCCAACAAGGGTGTGCTTTATGCGCCGCAGCTGAATCTCGATGCTCCAGCCCGGAAGTTGAGTCAGCCATTCACCGCCGCCACTGCCTATACGCTGAAGAAGATGTTGCGCGAGGTGGTCAAAAAAGGGACGGGCAGGGGAGCTGAGCTGGCGGGCCTGGATGTTTGCGGCAAAACCGGTACAGCGGAGGTTGGCGGCAGTAAGGATCACGCCTGGTTCACCTGTTTCGCTCCTTTCAATGATCCAGTGCTGGTGGTGACCGTTCTGGTTGAAAATGGCGGTTACGGGGCAGAGGCCGCGCTTCCGGTGGCTCGCGAGCTGCTCTTAGAGGCGGCTCAACTGGGTTATTTCAAAAAGACAGCGGGGGGGCGCGAGTGAAGAGAGGCAAAGGCTCATCGCTCTTTCGTCTGCTGATGTTGGACTGGCTGGTGGTTGCGCTGGCCTGTGCGATGGCGGTTTACACCCAGTTTCAGGTGCAGCAGAGCCTGGTTTGGAAGCCGCTGCTGCCGCTGGCGATATTTTCCGCAGCCATTCCAGTGACCGCGCTTTGGTTAAAGTCGCTGGGGTGGCAGGGCGATCACGGCTTTGTGGGCGCGGTTTTTCTGCTCTGTGGTCTGGGGCTTGTGACTCAGATTCGGCTGAGTGGCTTTGCAGGAGATCTTGATGTTATCTCTCCGCTGGCGCTGCTGCCGTTGTCAGCAGGGCTGCTGGCTTTCTTACTCGGCGCCTCCATCACTGGCGGGCGCCGCGGACGGTGGTTGAGCAGTGCGGGCTGGTTTGCCTATTTGGCTGCACTGGGGGTTATGGCGCTGATGCTCGTCTTTGGTCGCAGTTACCGCGGTGGCATCTATCTTCCCGGGCGCATTAACCCCTCGGAGTTGGTCAAACCGCTGTTGGTGCTCTTTATGGCCGCGTTTTTGGCCAACCGGGCGAAAGCATTCTCTGAGGCCCAGATCGGCATACCGACGCCGCCGTTTGCGGCCTTGGTGCAACTGGTTTTTCTGTGGTCGATTCCCATGCTTGGCACCCTGTTGCTGAGGGATCTGGGGTTGATGGTGATTTTGAATGCGATCTTGATTGTGATGCTTTTCGCGGTTTCGCGTCGTTCCGGCTACCTGGCGCTGGGCTGTGTGGCGGTGACTGCCGCCGGATTCGGCGTGCAGCTGATCTCCGGCAATGCAAAAGAGCGTTTTGATGTCTGGCTAAACCCGTTCGCCGATGTCACCGGCAAGGGGTGGCAGGTGCTGCAGTCGCTCTCGGCCATGTACTATGGCGGGATGTGGGGAGCCGGGATTGGCGGGGGTGACCCGAAATTTGTTCCGATTGCCACCTCTGATTTTGTGTATGCCGCGCTGGCCGAGGAGATCGGGTTTGTAGGGTGCGCGCTGCTGCTCTGCGTGTATGGCATTCTTTTTGTGAGAGGGTTCCGTGCCGCTGGTATGATCAAAGCGCCCTTTGAACGATTACTGTGTGTGGGTTTGACCGGCGCGCTGGCAGTGCAGACGGTTTTCAACATCGCCGGTGTTACCAAGGCTCTGCCAATGACAGGCATCACCTTGCCGTTGATCAGCCATGGCGGCAGCTCGCTGATCGTCACTCTGCTGGTCTGCGGCCTGATCACAGGGCTCTCTGACAGCCGTAAATAAGCGAAGCCGGCGAGCGCAACCGCGTCGCGCAGCATAGGCGCAACCAATTTTTTATCTCTCACAGAGCCACAGAGTTCAGACAACTGGACATAGACGTGAAAAACTTAGTATTTAGCCGTTTTTTTTTGAATAATCGTTCATTTTATATTTGACTTTAAGCGTGCGCGTTGCGTGGTTAGTGCCCACTTTGAATGAAAGCTAACAGCTTAGTTTATTTTCCTGTACCTCTTTTTTTAACCACGAAAATCACGAAAAGCACGAAAGGGGTGCGTAGCTGATTTTTAACCACAAAGAGCACGCTAAAGCGTGAACAACAAACGGCTGCTACGTAAGGTTTGTTGTTCTCCCTCTGTAACGCGCTGTTTATGTGGTCTGAATTCATACGTGCTCCTTCGCCTCATCCGCTAGAATCGCGTCCTGTTGTTTTGCTCCGTTCAAAACAGCAACCCCATCAAACATCCTGATACGTTAGCATCGGCCAGCCGCAGGCGGATGCAGCACTTGATACGAAAACCGGACAAAACTCGTTGCGGAGGACGTAGTCGCTGTTCAGGGTACAGATGTATTGGAATCCGTACTGCTGGCTGAGTCGTGCGCCGACTTCGATCGCGTTGGCGATTTGTCGTTCGGCCATGGCATCAAATAGGTGGCTGTCATTGACCGCAGATATTACAGTTTGATAAATTAGCTCCCACAGAGTCGTAGAGCTCGCGGAGAGTTCCTGGCTACAAAGCAACCCACCCCTGGATCGTAAGTATTCCCGTGATAAGGGTATTTCAAGCGATTAGCGACCTGCGTAGCAGGGGTGAAATAACCTTATCCTTTCGCGGAGATTCGCGGGCAAAAAATTATCACGCTACCCCATTTTTCTCGAGTAGGAAGGGGAACTTCAATGACATAATCATCGTTGCTCCCCGACCCCTCTCAGAACCGGACAAGCGGCTTTCCCACATCCGGCTCCTCGGTCAA
>JAQUCE010000063.1 GCA_028686345.1 Kiritimatiellia bacterium | reverse complement strand
GTCCACCACCTCCTGGACGACCTTCCTACGAAAGTCGTCTGTATAAACCATTTTTGCTCTCATTGTCACTCCTTTTCTTTCTGGTGCTTCTTTTTGAAGTGACAACCTATCATAGGACGGGACAGACAGCTTCATCCCTCAGCCTTCATCCTTCATCCTTCCAAGAATACGAAGTATTCTTGGTTGATGGCAACGCTCTCGCCGCATGTTTTGTTAAAGCCGGCGAGATCACAGAGGAGTTCTGTAAAGAGCTGGCAAAGCGCAAACCACTGCGGGTTGTATTCCGGGATGCTGGTTTTAAAGATGACAGCGTGAAAATCAATGTGGAGCAGATCTTCAAACTGATGAGCCCGGGTACGGATGTAAGAACAATATAAGGAGGTATGTGATGAATCCATATGAACCCGATCAACTTCCGATTGAAAACCTCGACTACAAACGATTATTTTCACTTGTGGGAGACGCTAATGCTGAACTTGCGCGCTACGATGGCCTTTTACAAGGAATAACAAATGCGCAAATTATGCTATCCCCTTTAACCAATGAAGAGGCTGTTTTGTCTTCTAAGATAGAGGGAACACAGGCGACTGTTGATGAGGTGCTGGAACAAGAGGCCGGATTGATTAAAGAGGGCAAAAAAGGGGAGGATATTCAGGAGATAATTAACTACAGGAAAGCGTTAATTCAGGCTCGTGAGTACCTGAAAGAGCGGCCCATCAACCTGTCGTTTATCAAACAACTGCATAAGATCTTACTAGACAGTGTCCGCGGTCAGGACAAAACACCTGGCGAATTCAGGCAGGATCAAAATTGGATTGGCCCATACGGCAGCACAATTGAAAATGCAACATTTGTCCCTCCTAATCCATTTCAGCTGGTAGGTCATTTGGAACGGTGGCAGGGTTACGTTGAATCTGATGATATTGATTTTCTCTTGCAGGTTGCGGTTGTTCATGCTCAATTTGAACTCATTCACCCTTTTAAAGATGGCAATGGTCGTATCGGACGTATTTTGATTCCTCTTTTTCTGTTTCAAAAAAAGAAACTTTCTCAGCCGATGTTTTATTTGAGTGCCTACCTTGAAGCCAATTGTGATGAGTATTATCACCATTTAAATAATATCTCAAAAAATGGTGACTGGAACAGCTGGATAGCATTTTTTTTAAGAGCGATTACAGAACAGGCTAAAAATAACAATCAAAAAGTTAAAGCAATCATGGCCCTTTATGATGAGATGAAGCAGAGAATCCATAAAACCACCCACTCACAGTATACCATTCATGTGCTGGATGCGCTTTTCGATCGACCTATATTTGAGACAACAGATTTTGTCAATCGCTCTAAAATTAATAAAAAGACAGCCATGGCTCTCTTAAAACAACTGAGAGAAGCTAATATTTTAATTATTTTGAAAGAAGGTGGAGGACGAAGAGCAGCTATTCTTTGTTTCCCTGAATTACTCAACATAGCTGAAGGGAAGAAAATTTTGTGATTAAATTTGTGTAACCTCCACGAGTCACAAATCAACTTGTGTAACCTTAATGCCGATTTGGGTTACACAATGCGTTTTGTGGCTTACAGAATATCCACAAACTATTTTGTGGATGATAATATGTGTTTTAGGTTACACAAAAACAGAGAATTAGAGGAAATCAGAATTCTTTAGTGGTTAAATAGAGAAAAATTTATGAAACTGAAATTTAAAAAACAAAAACACCAGACGCTGGCCGTTGATGCAGTGGTGGATTGCTTTAACGGTCAGCCGCCCTCATCAGAAACGACCTACCGAATTGATCCCGGGCGGGCAAAGAAGAACGCTCAAGGAGCATATCAGGCGGATCTGCTGGATGCTGATGGCTTCAGAAATGCTGCAATTATCCTGAGTGAATCTCAGATCCTCAAAAACATTCAGGATGTGCAGCTGCGTCAAAACCTTCCCTTGTCAGACGAGCTGGTTAAAAGTGCGATCTCTCCGGTTAACCTTGATGTGGAGATGGAGACCGGCACTGGCAAGACCTACTGCTACATCAAAACCATGTTTAAGATGAACCAGCGTTTTGGCTGGAACAAGTTCATTATCGTTGTTCCAAGCATCGCCATCCGCGAAGGCGTTTATAAGTCGCTGGAGATTACCGCCGAGCATTTTCAGGAGCAATACCACAAGAAGGCCAAGTTCTTTATCTACAACTCCAAGCAGCTTCACAATCTGGAGAGTTTTTCATCGGATGCCGGGATAAACATTATGGTGATCAACGTTCAGGCCTTCAATGCGCGGGGCAAAGATAACCGCCGTATCTATGAAGAGCTGGATGATTTTCAGAGCCGCCGTCCGATTGATGTGATCAAAGCCAACCACCCAATTCTGATTCTGGATGAGCCGCAGAAGATGGAGGGGGCAAAAACACTCGACTCCCTCAGGGAGTTTAATGCCCTGATGATTCTGCGGTACTCGGCCACCCACAAAAAGCAGCACAATAAAATTCATCGCCTGGATGCGCTGGATGCCTACAATCAGAGGCTGGTCAAGAAGATCGCCGTGCGGGGTATCTCTGTTAAAGGTCTCTCCGGCACCAATGCTTATCTCTATCTGGAAGCCATTGAGATCTCGAAACAATCACCCATTGCGCGGATTGAGATGGAGTTCAGGCAGAATAACGGGATTAAAAGAGTCACGCGCAGGCTAGGTAAAGGCGACAACCTGTTCACACTCTCCGGCGAACTGGATCAGTATAAAGGGTTTGTTATCGCTGAGATCAATGCGATAACCGATACCGTGGAGTTTACCAACGGACATACCATGCAGGCCGGCGAAGCAACTGGTGATGTGAACGAGTTAGCTCTCAGACGGATTCAGATCCGCGAGGCCATCCGGGCCCACCTTGAGAAGGAGAGGTCGTTGTTCCATCAAGGCATTAAAACACTCTCCCTCTTCTTTATTGACCAGGTTGCTAAATATCGCGTATACACCGAGGTTGGCGAAGAGGGCGGCGAATATGCAAAGATCTTTGAGGAGGAGTACCAGCACTCTGTGAATGAACTTTGTCAGGATATGCTTCTCCCGGAGGCCTATAAAACCTACCTGAATAACATCTCGGCTGAGCGGACACACAACGGATATTTCTCTATCGACAAAAAGAGTAGGCGGCTGGTTGATCCTGCAACCGCGGCGAGATCAACCGAGGCAGATGATGTCGATGCCTACAGCCTGATCCTGAAGGACAAAGAGCGTCTGCTTTCATTTAAAGAGCCTACCCGTTTCATTTTCTCCCACTCCGCGCTGCGGGAGGGGTGGGACAACCCCAATGTTTTTGTGATCTGCACGCTGAAGCACAGCGACAACACCATTTCCCGCCGTCAGGAGGTCGGGCGCGGCATGCGCATTGCGGTTAATCAGTCCGGCGACCGACAGGATGATCCTGCAACCGTTCACGAAACAAATGTGCTGACAGTTGTGGCCAGTGAGAGCTACAAAGATTTTGTCAGCGCACTTCAAAAGGACATCAGCGAATCACTCTCTGCGAGGCCCCGTGAAGCCAACGAGAAATACTTTACCGGCAAGCTCCTTCTGGTGGAAGCCGGTCCTGTTCCGGTCACGCCCTTGATGGCCAAGCAGATCTGCCGGTATCTTGTTAAAAACGATTACACTGATCTGGATGATCGCATCACCCATCAGTATATTGATGCAGAAAAGAGCGGAACACTTGTGGAGTTGCCAGAGGAACTCAAACCATACAAAGAACAGGTTATCGCATTGATTAACAGCGTTTACTCTGATATTAAGATGCCGCAGATTGACAATGGAAGAGGGGCAAAATTTAATCCACTCAACGCCAACTATGAGAAAAAAGAGTTCAAAGAGCTGTGGAACCGGATAAACCACAAGGCTGTTTACAGTGTGGATTTCGACAGCGATGAGCTGGTTGGCAAATGTGTCCAGGAACTGAACCATGCGCTAAGGGTTACTCCGCTTCAATACACGGTGGAGCGAGGCGAACAGCTGGACGATGTCAGTTATGACCAGCTTAAATCTGGTGAAGGCTTCACCGTTAACGAGAGCGAGATTGGTTACAACAAAAGTTCCATTCACTCCGCAGTAGAATATGATCTGGTTGGCAAGATCGCTGAAAGCGTTCAGCTGACCCGCCGCACGGTCACTGAGATCCTCTCCCGGATAGAGAAGGCTGTATTCGCTCAATTCAAAACTAATCCTGAAAGTTTTATAACCAAAGCCATCCAGTATATCACGGAGCAGAAGGCCACCTGTATTATCGAGCATCTGAGTTACGACACCCTTTCAGAGACCTTTGACTCTGATATTTTCACTGACAGCCAGGTGAAGCAGGATTTCAGCAAGGCCGGCGAACCGCTTAAACGGCACATCTATGATTACGTGATAACAGACTCAGGCATAGAGCGCACCTTTGTTCAGAATCTTGACGTGAGTTCAGAGGTGGTTGTTTACGCGAAGCTACCGAAAGGCTTTTCAATCCCGACGCCTGTAGGCAACTACAACCCCGACTGGGCCATCTCCTTCAAAGAGGGGGCAGTAAAGCATGTTTACTTTGTAGCCGAGACCAAAGGCACAATGTCATCCATGGGATTCCGTAAAACCGAGGAGATCAAAATCGCCTGCGCCCGCAAATTCTTCGCAGAGATCAACCGCAAGATCAATCCAGGCAATGTCAAATACGGTGTTGTTGACAGCTATGGCAAATTGATGGAGGTTGTGGGGAGTTGAGTGATCTGGGAATAGCTGAGGGACAAACATGAGTTATGTAAAAAATCGCATGTGGAAAGTGAAAAGTCGGGTGTAATAGCAACAGGATGAAGTAAAGAATCATAAAGATGAGAGTTGTATGACCGAATCTAACCAGAATTTCAAAAGAGACGATTTCGTACGAAAAAAACATAATCCAGGGATGGCAGCTTCCGTGGTTGATGGCCCCATTAATGATGCAGGCGACATCCTCTGGAAGGTGCGACTGCCTGATGGAAGTATCCGAAAATGGGAGGCAGGTACGTTTGAGCTGGTGCGGAAAGATGAGACTATCTTAGACTTGCTACACGATCGAAAGTTTGGCAGAAAATTGGATTTTTCTCAGTTAATGACGTTCCACCGATTAACCCGCCCTTTGACGAATAACATTTACTCTCTACATAGCAACAAAATCGATTTTTACCCATTCCAATTCAAACCTTTGCTGAAGTTTATTGATTCGCCGAATCAAAGGCTTTTAATAGCGGATGACGTGGGCTTAGGCAAGACAATTGAGGCGGGCTTGATCCTCTCTGAACTAAAGTTTCGTACTACGCTACATATTGTGCTGGTGGTTTGTCCGGCACATTTAAGAGAAAAGTGGCAGCTGGAGATGCTCCGTCGGTTTGGCGAGGAGTTTACCATTGTGGATGCCAGCGGGTTTAGGCAATTTCTTACCACCTATAAAGAATCGTATGGCCCGGTTAATGGACGCCTTATCTGCTCTATACAAAGCCTGCGCTCGGATAGAATGCGTAAAGAGATTGAGGAAGCTGATCCTCGTCTTGATCTCGTTATCGTGGATGAGGCACATTACATGCGAAATAGCGGCACGCAGACACACGCATTAGGTCGGATGCTCTCGCAGCAGGCAGAAGCTCTACTCTTTCTGACAGCAACTCCGGTTCAGACACAGATCGAAAATCTTTATAACCTGTTACGTTTGTTGGACGAGAATCAGTTTCAAAGTTCATATTTGTTTGAGAGGCAACTTGAGGCAAATGAACATGTTCTGAAGGCCGAAGCAGCCTTATCTGCCATTCCTCCTGATTATGCTGGCTTTACTGGTGCGGTTGACAGGATGTCTAGAATTCACCATACTGCTGGTAAGTGGTTCGAAGGTAACCCGTTTTGGAATCAGGTACAAGAAGCGGCAAGGAGCGAAAAGCTAACAACTATAGAGGAATTAGTTGATCTACGGTTTGCGCTGAGTGAGTTAAATTTGCTAAGCGACAGTTTGACGAGGACCCGCAAGGTGGATGTCAAAGCCGATGTAGCTCATCGTGAAGCGCAAGTGCTTCATGTTGAGTACACAGAAGTAGAGGACCGACTCTATCAGCTTATATTGGATGATGTTAGGTCACACTACTGTTCCAGCGGAACTTTTTTTGAGAAGGTAGCATTACTGATGCCTCAGCGCCGGGCTGCCAGTTCGATCATTGGTGCCGCAAGGTACTATCTTAAAGATGGAGAGGCCTCTGATATAGGGGATTACCTCGCCAGCTTCGATGACGAAACATCAGACTTACCTGATGAGATTATAGAAAATATTACCGATTTGCAGGCCTTATTTGTAAGGGCGGCCGAAGGGGATATGCCAGATACAAAGTATGATGTTCTTGTCGAATTTATCCGTACCTTACATCGCACAGAAAAGTTGATTTTATTTTCAACCTTTCCATCAACGTTGGAATATCTGCGCGAACGACTTGAACAAGATGGTTTTCCGTGCAATCTTCTTTCAGGAAAAGTTCCAGTTAAAGAGCGACCCAATATCGTAGAGCAATTTCGTAACGACCAACGCATTCGAGTTCTTTTGAGTAGTGAAGTAGGCGGCGAAGGTCTTGATTTGCAGTTCTGCAGCATCATTGTTAATTATGATTTGCCATGGAACCCAATGGTGGTTGCACAACGCATTGGTCGAATTGACCGCATTGGTCAACGATCTCCGGTTATCAGGATCATTAACTTTTCAGTTAAGGGTACAATCGACCAGATAATTCTCGAAAGGCTCTACAACAGAATTCAGCTTTTTGAGAGGAGCATTGGCCTGATAGACGGAATTCTGGGCGAGGTCCTTGAACACATCGCTGATGCGTTATTTAGTTCTGAATTAAGCGAAGAGGCCCGCCAGGAAAAGATAGAGCTTGAAGAGCGGGCGATACAATCCCAGCTCATGATGGTTGCGCAGATGCAATCCCGATCTGACAGCATATTTATCTATGACAATTTACGAGAAAACGAGGTGGAACTCGCAAATAGACTCCACAGGTATGTGAGCGATGCTGAACTGGAAACATTAGTTACAGAATTTCTCTCCAAATTTTACCCGCGAACTGTAATTTCCAGAGAAAATTATTCCATTATGACTTACAACCTTGACCCAGACACGAACCTACGATCAGCTTTCCGCGGGTTTCGCTACAAGCCAGGGGAGAGGGTCCCCGTGTTTTTAGGCACACGGGAACCTGCTGTTGTAACATTTGATGTGAATATAGCAAGCGACCACTCCACTTTTGAGCATATTAACATTACGCATCCTCTGGTCCGTTTGGTAGTTCAGCATTACCGGGATCACGGCTGCGAATTTGCTAAGACTTCGCACTTCGAATTAGCCAGCAGAGAAGTTCCACCAGGTTATTACCTTGCTATGATACATAAATTTGTTGCCGAGGGTGTTCGTCCACAAGTTATGTTGATGCCGTCCGTGGTGAGCCTTAGAACAATGAAAGTTTTGGATGAAAACGCTGGCGAAATTCTTGTGGCAACGATGATTACGGAAGGCGTCGATGCCAAGCATCTGGCACGTATCCCTTTTGAACTTCCCATAGAAGAGGCCTATAGCCACGCTCTGCAAGCACAAGAGAAGCGTGACTCGGAGCTGCGAAGAACTTTGAGAATACGAGATCGTGCATTTCGAGCTAGGCGGGTAGCGACCTTACGCTCATACTATGATCGTCGTATATCCAGGCAAGGTAGTTTGGCACGTGAGCACGAAATAAAAGGGAGTTTGAAACGTACGATTAAAGGCTTTTGGACAAGGGCAAAGAATTTGGCAAATGAATGTGAAAGCCGTATTAATGAGGTTGAGAACGGATGTCCCTTCGACTCAGAAACAGAAGAAGTACTAGCAGCAGTGGTGCGAGTTTATGAATAAAAAAAACCTAAAGAAAATCAAACATAATTCAAAGCTGTGCCTAAACACCAGTTTGGCGGATGGTCTGGATAATGTTTCTTCCAAACCTATGCCAGTTTCGCCCCCGCAGAAGGAAGAAACTCTGCTGCGGCCGGAACGAATTGCAGACCACGATGTTTCTCAAGCACAGTATCTGCAAACACCAAAAAACAGTCGACTTGGCAAGCAAGTAAACAGTAGCAATGACGGACTGGGCGATGAGGTTGATGGACTTGAGTTGGAAATGTTAATGGGGCAGCCCCGATTTAAGGGTAATCGGCGTGCTTCTAAATTTTCTGTGACACCAATGCAGAAACCTCAAGATGCTCTGAAACCAAAAAAAAACCTCCAAACACTGCCAAACCAAAAACTCAGACTACGGAGCCAAATACCAGAATCGGAAAACACCAAAAACTTAATTTATATACATATCAAGAAGTGCGAATACGCATACCCAATTCACCGCTGGATCCCAGTCATAGAGCGCTGTGAGGTAAAATATAAGGATTGTGATGACCACCTTTTTATTCGTAAAGAATCACGTAACGCAATTAAAGGCGTAATCCAGAGCTACTGTGATCGTGGAGTTTCTTTGGACCTCATTGACCCCAATCTTATTGAGAAAAAAGTGCTCAAACGACTTTCTAAAATTTACAACAAACACCTAGAAATAAAACAAAAGCGTTTACTATATCAGAGTAATACTAAAGCTGCCTTGGAGGCAACTTTTCAGCTGCACTCAGCACAAGCCAATCATAAGGAGCGAATGCGAAAAGTCCATGCTCGCGATCATGACGCTGAAAAGGCGCGTGTTGCGGCACGCAATAGGCTAGATGCGTATATTGCAGCAAAGACTAAGCGAGTTGGGTGCCAACCAAGAAAAAGTCTTCCCGGCGCATTCACCCATAAACCGGAAAATGCCAGGACAGTAAAGATTGGCCTGGATTACGGCACACAGAACGTGAAGGTTGCCTTTCGCGATGGTGAAACAGACGAGCAATCCGTGATTCTCGTACTCAGTCCTTCCTCACACGGGATTGACAGGTTCATGATGTCCCCTGTTACTTTGGTAGATGGTAACCGGTTAATTCACAGGATGAGCGATGAACGTTGGAGTCCCTCATGGAAACATGCACTCAGTTACTATTACGGGGACACCTTTGCGAACGATGACAACGATATCCGCGCATGGATGGATAATTGTGTCAAGCATAACAGTGCATTTTCTACGCGTAGCAGTGCGGAATTGGTCCTTTTCTTTGCCTCTTTACATATAGCATTTATTCTAGAAACCGTTGGATGTGCAATCCGAACGTACTACCGTGAACATGACATTACCGATGATTTAGGATTCCGTGTTTTTATGTGTGCTCCTGTAGCAGCATTGGATCAGCAGCTTTCCAAGTCGATTTTTCAAGATTGCCTGACCCTTGCCGATGAAATGCACGGTATATTAGATTTTTCATCTGGTGATATCGCCGTGCAAGATGCTTTTGATGCTTATGAACAGGCGCGCAGTCTCGGTGTTTTACTAGAGGATGATCGGCGATCCCGCGTTATTCCTGAAGTAGTGGCCGAAATTGCCAGTTTTTCACAATCCAGAGCTGCCCGTGAAGGAGTTTATGCTTTAGTTGACATTGGCGCAGGAACGCTAGACTTAAATGTTTTTAAGATCCTAGATGCTACCACAAATGAGGGCATACAAACACCCGTTTTCGCTGCCTCTTGTCATCCAAACGGGGTCACGCACTTGGAATCCCTTCTTGTCAAGCAACTCGGCAATGATTCAATACGAATTAAGTGCCAATTTGAAGAACAGAAAATCAAACGACAATTCCCGGACTTTGACGCTTTTGCAGCGGAGTACGGCCATGAGCACGATTCGGAGGCTTACCGCCTCCTGGAAAATGCATATGAAGACTACTGTGCTGACGTAACCAAGCGAACCCACCTTACATGGGGACAAGCATGGAAAAAACGCGGTCTAGGTCGGAAACAATGGACGCAGCTGACCATGTTCCTCTGTGGCGGAGGGGCGGCCATCCGAGATATCCGCGAACGGCTTAAGGCAGGAATGCCGGATCAGATTATATGCAAGATATCTCAGGGCTTTCTTCCTTGCCCAAACGAAACTGTATTTATCCGTCCAGCTGGATTTCCTGAAGACGACTTTCACAGAGTTGCGGTAGCTTATGGCCTAACTTTTGGTTCAGATTTTGAATCCTACATTATTTTGCCAAGTCAGGTTCCAATAGTTTGTACCCGACGAGAAACTTTTGATGTCGAATCTCGTTACGTCTCAAAAGACATGGTTTGAAAAAATTTGAACTCATATTGACAGTTTGAAATTGAGGAATCGTGTTTCAATTTCAGTAGCACTATATTCACTAACCGACTTATGGATTGACTGCTATGACAGATAAATTAATCGAAATTTATGAGGAACATATTCTCCAGGCCTCGGATCTTGCCGTGGCTAAAGAGCCATATATTCCTTTTATTCCAAAAACGTGGAATAGAGTTCTTATACTCGTTGAAAATCAGGATCTGCCAGAAGAAAACACCAGTTATGTGAAGTGGTTAAATGGTCTCTCTGCTAACGACAGGATGAAACGTCTGTATCTCCGTGATACTCTTGGCATTCAATCCTGGGATGACGGCACTTTGAAGCTAGCGGTTCAATCCTTGAATTATAATGCCGATGAGACTGCCAGTGAAAAGGCAAAACGTTTATATCTCAGCGACGCTCTTGGTATCCGGCCATGGGATGATGGTTCTATAAAATTAGCGATTAAATGCTTAAATTTTAATGCCAGTGACACCGCTGTTTGTAATGTAATTCCGTTGTCACACATGGAGCAGAATGAAAGGAACGACAAACCCGATGGCGACCTTCAGCTGCTGTCCGCCAATCTTTGGTCGAAGTTGTTGCCTATTATGAAACCGACGCTTGTGATATGCTGCGGCAAAATCGCTAAAGATATCATTGCCGCGACTGAATTGCCGGGTGAAATATTAACTTTGCCTCTGCCATCTCCAAGTGAGTTGTCGCGTGTTCCCTTCAGGGCTAATGAAGAGGGGCTGCTCTCTCGGTATCCCGAGGTTAATGCTGCAGTAATCAAACACCCAAGCTTGACCGGAACTAAACGTTTAAAAATGATATTTTTAGCTTGCGATACTGTGCGGTTAGCTAAGGCTTTTAGCATTAAGGAACGTATGGTCAAAGAAAGCATTATCGGGCGACGAAAGGAGCTTGTTAGATGCCTGCATTGCGGGATGCTGCTGCGCAATGACCATCTAAGCACACATATTAGTAAGAAACATGAGTTACATACTAAATCTTCTGCGATAGAATGCCAATGGGTTGAAAAGGAGTGCAAGCAATGTGCTAAGGTAATCTTCATCAGACCTGAGTGGGAATATCCTGAGCTTCGATGCGCGAAGTGTTGTAGAGCAAGTTGGATGTTTTCAAAAAACACAGAAAAGAAAAAGGACAAGAAGAGAAAAGCGGACAAGAAAAAAGCGGACAAGAAAAAAGTTAAACACAAAATATATAAACCAGTAATAGCCAGACTAGGCTATGCAAAAGTATCATATTCATATCGAAGCTTTCACGGCGGACCTATACACGGGGATTATTAAGCCTTGATAAAAGGATATAACATAAAGAAATTACTTGATACAGGAAAGGTCTTAAGGCTAAGAAAGAAAGAATGAAAGAAAGAATGAAACTAAATTTTGACATATTAAAGAAGCGGCAGCATGAGCTGGGAGAGAGGTTGCCGCAGGATGTTTATCTGCAGATGCATCGCGCGTTGAGCTGGCTGAAGGCGGTATGAAGAAGTGCGCGAGTGCGTGAGTGCGTGAGTGCGCGGCCATTGGCCGAGCTTACGCCCACGTCGGGGGAAGAGTGCGTGTGTGTGTGTGCGTGCGTGCGTGAGTGAAGTGATCGTGCCTTTTGTGCGGGAGCAACGTAGGTCCGATTTCTAATCGGAGATGTCCGGTTGGAAACCGGACCTACAGATGCTCGTCTTCGCTTGACTAGGATTATGGTTCGATTCGTCAAAGGCGCGCCAAATGATTTCATTAGCTTTGCTTGACTCACCCGCATTCAGTCTTTGCAAGAGCTACGCTGTTTTCGAGGTAAAAAATCGTAGAGGTAAAAAATAGGATGTGAAAAGTGGGCGTCCACCGCATAGCGGCGGACATACTAAAAGCAACACAGTATATCCGCCGCTATGCGGTGGATACCCAGGCGTTTAAATCCGGTCAGGAGCTGATGAAGCGCGACTCCTTCAAGGTGTTCCTAGGTCGGTTACTGCGTTAATGTCAGCATTTAAAACTCTTGTATAAAATCTGATAACAACATTATAATGATAGTACAAAAAAGAGGAGAAAGTATGCTTACACAAGAGGAAATTATTCATCAGATTGGTCAATATTCGCCTGAGGAGAGGGTCAGGATTGTCGAGACTGTGCTCACTGGCGTTGTTAAGCCTGATCGTGATGTTGAAAACGCCTGGCTTGATGTTGCGGCTGAACGTTGGGGACAGTATAAAAACGGTGAAAGCAAAACATTTTCTTATGATCAAGTTATGTCAAAATAGATGATGCCGGAATACTGGATTACCAGAATGAAGGGCCTGTGAGTAAAGTACTTAAGGCATGTTGTTTACTGAAAGTAATAAAGCATGAAGAGTAGCCAATACAATCCTGAGATTCATCATCGGAGGTCGATCCGGTTGAAGGGGCATGATTATGCTGGAGGCGGATTGTATTTCGTAACGATTTGTGCGCATCGGGATTTTGTGATGGCGGCAAAAGGATTGCCTTTTGGCGGGATTGGCAATCCAGGGGCGACAAAAATGTCGCCCGTACATCCAATGAGGGAAATCATTAGCGAGGAAATACAGCATACCGCTGATTTGCTGCCATGGATGCAATGGAAAGAATATGCAATTATGCCGGATCATTTCCATGCTTTGATAGAAATCAAAGGCGGATATGGAAAATTAGGGGATGTTGTCGGTGGTTTTAAGGCAGGCGTGAGCCGCAATGTACATCGTAGGGGCGGGATTCTTCCCGCCCCCTCACAGGCCGCCCCAATATGGCATCGCAATTACTATGAGGTGATTGTGCGCAATGAAGAAGCGGAAAGGAGGATGTCACAGTATATCCGGATGAACCCGTGGAAGTTGATAATTTCCGGGAGTTATGAGGGCAAGCGTTTCAGGGCCATCGGGAATCCTAATCTTTTGAATTTGCCAAAGATCGCCGTTCTATGCAGCCGGAGAGTGCCGGCGAGGACGGGCATGGAGCCTCCGGAGAGAGCTGCGGTTTTTATGAGTGGGTTCCACTCTCCGACAGAGAAAGAGATCCTGGCAAGGCTGCTGAAGAGAGGCGCAAAGATAATTTGCTGTCCCTCCTGGGGGATTGATAAAATGCGAATACCATTGGAGTGGCTGCCTGCGCTGGAAGAGAATCGTATGATGCTTATGGAGATGATGAATCGCGAGGGAACGCTGGCGGCTTCTGAAGAGCGTAACCGTTTTGTTCTGGATGTTTCTGAGGAGCGATGGATCCCCTATGTGACCCCCAGCGGCATGCTTGCCCGTCTGCTGAATGGCCGGGGTTAAACTAAATCTAAGCCCACATTTACATCGAAATATGAGCGCGGGTTTTTGAGCATTAATATTCTGCAAATGCGTCTGTTTTATCTTTTGCTGGGAGATTTGGCAGACAGTGTCTGGCAAATCCTTTACCAGCATCGGAGCTCGGTGTTTTCGCCAGTACTAAGATGTTCGGCATCTCGAGGAACTTAGGCGGTTTGTGGACTTAAGGCGAGTGTAGCTTGTAATGTAATTCCGTGGTCACATATAAAGCAGGATGAAAGGAACGACAAACCTGATGGCGACCTTCAGCTGCTGTCCGCCAATCTTTGGGCGAAGTTGTTGCCAATTATGAAGCCGACGCTTGTGATACTGTGCGATTAGCTAAGGCTTTTAGTATTAAGGAGCGCATGGTCAAAAAAAGCATTATCGGGCGGCGCGAGGAGCTTGTTAGATGCCTACATTGCGGGATTATGCTGCGCCATGACAGCTTAAGCGCACATATTAGTAAGAAACATGCTTCGCAAACGATTTCTTCAGCATTAGAAAGTAAATGGCTTGAAAAAAAGTGCAAGCAATGTGCCACTATAATCTTTATCAAATCTAGCTGGAAAACTCCTAGTCTTAGATGCCCGAAGTGTTTTAGAGAAAAACGTTTGCCTTCAAAAAAAGTGGACAAGAAAAAGGGCAAGAAGAGAAAAGCGGACAAGAAAAAAGTTAAACACAAAATATATAAACCAGTAATAGCCAGACTAGGCTATGCGAGAGTATCATATTCGTATCGAAGCTTTCACGGCGGACCTATACAAGGGGATTATTAAGCATTGATAAAAGGATATAACATAAAGAAATCACTTGATACAGGAAAGGTTGGACAACGACAATTACTTTTTAACATCAGCGACAATTAAAGCGCGTGGCTATTTCATGGTCTTTTCCCTTGTTTTTGTTTGCTGCGGACCGCGCCAGCTCACGCAACTCACCGCTTAATCCCACTTGTTTCGACCAAGCCAGAGGTGCCCCTAGCGCGCAGCATAGCGGCAACCACTTTTTTGCCCGCGAAACGAAGCGTAGCATAGTAGGGCTGAACCGAAGGTTCAGCAATGACCGAAGGGAATGGCAATCTCCACGAATATTGCGCTTTAAATTTTTTCTCCACGTTTCCGGCTTCAAGCTTCGCTTTTACGCCGTGACGAACGGTGGAGTCGTTAATCACTAAAAATTTAAAGCGCAGAGTCTTGCGTTAAAACTACAATTCATGTTGCCAAATTTGTAAAAAAAATGCTACTTGCCGCCCCCGGGAAACTATGATATTTTATGAGCACAAAAAGGAGATAGTTATGACCTCAATTGCAGTTAAGGATCTTAAAAAACCGCGCGAGCTGCGTGAAACTCTTATACGGGAGCGCCAGGTAATAGTAACGAAAGACGGAGAACCGTTTGCGATTATGGTTGGAGTGGAACCTGATGCAATAAATGACACGATGCGTGAAGTGCGGCGTGCCATGTTTTCCACCGCTGTTCTGCGTGCACGTCGGCAGGCAGACAAAGAGCCGATCTCGCCGGAAGATATCGAGGCAGAGATCAAAGCTGTGCGTGAGGCTCGTGCAAAATGAACCGGATCGTACTGGATACCAATGTTCTTGTGTCGGGTATGATCAATGCCCACGGCTATCCCGGTCGAATTGTGGATCTACTTCGAGAAGAGATGATTGAGTTGATCGTGGATGATCGTGTACTATCGGAGTACCGCATGGTACTCAAGCGACCCAAATTTCAGCGCTATTTTGACAGTCAGGCAGTTGGCAACATATTGAACTTCCTTGAACAGAGTACAATTTATACGATTCCGGTCAAAACCATCACTGGTCTTCCTGATCCAGACGATGTGCCATTTGCGGAATTAGCCCTCTCAGCCGGAGTACCTCTGGTTACCGGCAACACAGACGATTTTCCCGAATCCCTGCTTCCGAACATTCGTGTACTCACACCAGCTGAATATATCAGAGAGCGTGAAGTACGCTAGCTTGCGCCAGCCCACCGCTTAATCTCGCGCCTTTCAATCAGGCCAGCCTCCCGGTGGGAGTGGTCTGCAAGGCGGTCGGCAAAGAGCAGCGTGGGTCGGATTAAATCTATTTTCGGTAGATTTGGGCAGCTGGATTACTTTTGCTTTCGCCTGTCATCTCAGTGACATTAATTGAAAATAATATTAAAGAGGCGCGGATTTCGACACTGCATAATATTGTTGTCAAAGGGCTTGATGGAAAGCTTAACCTGTCCATTCAGTGTTAATTTGGTTTAACGCGGGAGCAATGTAGCTCCGATTTGTAATCGGAGATGTCCGGTTGGAAACCAAACCTACAGATACTCGTCTTCAGTTGACTAGAATTATGATTAAATTCGTCAAAGGCGCGCCAAATGATTTTACTATCTTTGTTTAACTCATCCACCTTCAGTCTTTGCAAGAGCTACGCCGGACAAATGCCGCCAACCCTACACGTTTCCGCTTGATGAAGTTTGGCAGTCACAAGGCTGGTGCGAACGCGTTACGTTATTTTTTTAAGGTGGAAAATCTTAGAGGTGAAAAATTTCCGTCCACCGCATAGCGGCGGACATACTGAAAGCAAAACAGTATATCCGCCGCTATGCGGTGGATGCCTAAGCGTTTAGTCGGGCGAGGAGCTGATGAAGCGCGGCTCCTTCAAGGTGTTTCTGGGGCGGCTGCTGCGGCTTGATTGTGAGGAATTGGTCTACAAAATCAGATTGACTGCGTAGCACCGGTGTGTTAGGTTATATATACACAAAGAGAGGTGTTTATGAAAAAAATGAATGTCTTTTCGGTTCGCGAGTTAAGAAATCACTCTGCCCGATTCATGAAGGGTGCAGAGAATGGTCAAATTTCAATTATCACAAAGCGGGGGAAACCAACTGTTATGGCTGTTCCATTCGGCGAGCAGGCTTTAAAGGAGTTGCGCAGCGTGGGTTATCGGTTGAGCGATTCATTGTGTGAAGAGCTTGTTCGTCTTGCAGGTGAATCCCCAAAAAAATAACGCTTGTCCTGAGTGATGGAGTATATGTTCATCCACATCATCATGGAGAATCCTGAGGATGCCTGGGACACCCCCTGCTATCCGCCGATGTGATTGCCAGGTATAAAAGCGGTGATTGGCCGGAAGCCTGTAGCCTATAGCTGGTTTAAGGTAAGAAAATTGGCGGTAAGAAGATGAGTGCTGCGTAGAAGACACTTAGAATGAGAAAGTAGTCGTGTGTGAATTCCGAAACCAACACAGGCGGGACGCCTGTGCTACTTTCCTGAGAGCTACGGTGCGCCTCCTTATCCCGCTCCATGCTTAATGAAATTCCATCTGCACGCAAGATGCTTGCACTACTCCATTGCCATTTCCAATTCAATTACCACTTGCTTTAAACGTTGGTTAAATCACAACAGATTACGACGGCGATGGCCAACGCTGATGTAAGTGAAACAACAATACTGCGCAACCATGGTGGTGCATGGCGGCGCCACATGGAACAGCAAGGTCAACCGCGCCAAGGTACACGATGGCGCAAGGATCATGCAGTCTCCCGCGTTGCTTGAACAAAAATTTCATTGCCTCTATTCGAAAGTTATTGCATAATATGCGCACTAGATCGGGATTTTATCGATTATGAATGCAAATCTTACATTAATGCTGCGTGACTTTGGATCTATTCCGCTTTCCACTGCTACTGTTGACACACTTCTGGCGGATTATAGTTCGCCAAAGGACAAGGCCTCCTACATGGTGAAGCAAGGCGAGCTTATCCGTATCAAGCGCGGACTCTACTGCGTGTCCCCTGATATCACAGGACAACGGCTGTCAACTGAAATTGTAGCAAACCATCTCTACGGCCCATCTTACATTTCATTGGAAACAGCACTTTCCTTTTACAATCTCATCCCTGAGCGGATCACCTCTACTCAATCAGTTGTAACCAAGCGGGCAAAAACTTTCCAAACTCCGCTTGGACGTTTTACATATAGCTCGATACCGGAAAATTATTACTCCATTGGTATCCGCCAGGAGAGCAGTGAGACGGGGAGCACTTTTCTGATAGCATCTCCCGAAAAGGCGTTGTGTGACCTGATTTTACTACGACCGAACCTGCGCATTGTATCGCAAAAAGCTATGTTTGTTTTCTTAACAGAATATATGCGCATTGACCTTCAGGAGCTTAAGAGCCCTGATCTAGCTGTTATTGGCGAATGTATTGCTACACAACATAAGCCCACACAACTCCGCTGTCTAAGAAAGGTCATTGAGCATGAGTGTTTTTGAGTTCATGATGTCAAGTTTCTCTATCACTACGGATGCGGATTACAGAAACGCATTGTCAGAAATTGGAAGCAACGGGTTAAAGGCCGCGACTGGTATGACTTCGAGTGGTATATACGCCATCAAATCGGCTTAGACTTGAATCACTTTCAGCAACGTATGCAGCAAAGCCATCCTGATCTACCTGCGCCCGAAACACTTGCCGAACTAAAACAACTTGTCAAAGCGAGGATTGACCAGCTCAATATTGAAGACGCAAAATCTGATGTCACACCCTTTATCAAAAACACATCCGAACTGGATATCTGGAGCCGTGGTTACTTCAATGAGATAGTGGACCAAATGACAATAAACTCTTAACCATCTGCTAAGCAGATGAGTACTGCAAAGCAGAACTTTTATTTCAGAGGTGAAACATGAGTGTCTGGTTGGAAACCGGAGCTACTTTAGCGAAAATTAGTATCAGCTGGGTGATAAGTTGGCGCTGGATGTTTATCTGCGGGTGCATCGCGCATTGAGCTGGCTGCAGGCGACGAATGAAAGCCCTGCGCCGGATGCTAAGTTTATCTTCCTGTGGATTGCGTTTAATGCAGTGGATGCCTAGGCGTTTAATCGGGCGAGGAGCTGACGAAGCGTAACTCGTTCAAGGTATTCCTGGGTCGGCTGCTGCGTTTGGATTGCGAGGATCTGGTCTACAATTCGGTGTTATCTTAGACCGTCTGTATGTGCTACGCAACCAGCTGGTGTATGGCGGTGCTACCTGGGAGAGCAAGGTCAACCGCGATCAAGTACGCGATGGATATCGCATTATGCAGGATCTTGTGCCAGCTACCATTAACCTGTCCATTCAATGTTAACTTGGCTTAACTCTGACATCTAGCAGGCTTGCCGCAGGAAGTCTACCTGCGGTTGCATCGTGCGTTAAGCTGGCTGAAGGCGGTGTGAAAAAGTGCGTGAGTGCGTGAGTGTTTGAGTACGAGTGAGTGCGTGAAGCGAGTGAAGTGATCGTGCCTTTTGTGCGGGAGCAACGTAGCTCCGATTTCCAATCGGAGATCTCCGGTTGAAGGGGCATGATTACGCTGGCGGCGGATTGTATTTCACAACTGTTTGTGCGCATAGTAATAATCACACTTGATAGTGTTCCATATTGTGTTACACCGTCAAGCCGCTGATTCAGCTTAAATTGGACAATTTTACATTGAAAGATAAGCGCGGGTTTTTGAGCATTAATATTCTGCAAATGTGTTGGTTTTATCTTTGGCTGGGAGATTTGGCAGACCGTGTCGGGCAATACGCTTAATTTATGTGTCCCCGATCGGTAACAAAACGGGCTTTTAATTGGATTTTGGGGCAAAAGTTCCCGATCGGTAGTTTTTGTTATTGATTTGAGGTTTTTTTTGTGAGATATTCCTTATCGGGAACATTTACATGAAAACTATAAAGAATGCAAAAGAGTTGGGAAAGCTGATAAGGGCTAAGAGAACGCTTTTGAAGGTTACTCAGAAAGAGTTGGCTTTAGCGGCGGGAACCGGTCTGCGCTTTATTATTGACGTGGAGCGGGGCAAGGAGAGCTGCAGGGTTGGTAAGATCTTTGATGTGCTCCAAGCACTTGGACTCTCATTGCAGACATCCGGCATGGATGGGTTTGAAAATGGAGGTGGGAGTCGATGAAGCGGCTTATAGTATATCTTAATTCGCTGTCTATCGGTGAGCTGGAGGAGAGTGCAGACGGTCAGCTCAGGTTTCGGTATTCTTCCGATTGGCTTAATAACTCTCACGCTATTCCTCTTTCAAGATCACTCCCGCTTAAGGACAGTCTCTTTAACGGGGGGGAGGTACGTTCCTTTTTTGCCGGTACGTTGCCGGATGAGGAACCTCGTCGGATAATTGCAGAGGTGCTGGGCATCAGTTCCGCAAACGACTTTGCTATGCTTGAACGGATTGGAGGGGAGTGTGCCGGGGCGGTTTCGTTGATGCCGGAGGGAATGCAGCCGTGTGATCCATCAGAGTCCCGCTTGCGCAGGTTAAGTGAGAACGACCTGGAGGAGGTGGTCAACTCGCTTCAAAAACGTCCTCTTATGGCCGGAGAAGACGGGTTGCGTCTCTCGCTTGCCGGTGCACAAGACAAGCTTCCTGTTGTATTAGATGGGACTACCGTTTGTCTTCCTTTGGATAATACACCCAGCACACATATTATAAAACCGGAACCGGAGCGCTTTCCGGGCTTGGCAGCCAATGAACTTTTTTGCATGAAGCTGGCGGATCAGGTTGGTTTGAATGTGCCTGATGTGTTTCACAGAAGGGTTGGTAACAGGGAGTGTCTTATAGTTAAACGCTATGATCGCATTATTAGAGACAACGGCCGGATTGAAAGGGTGCATCAGGAGGATTTCTGTCAGGCTCTTGGTTATCCGCCGGAGAAGAAATATCAGCAGGAGGGTGGACCCTATGTACGGAAATGCATAGCATTGTTACGCGAATGGTCATCGGTACCTGTCCTTGACATTCGAGATTTTGTTGATGCGATGATCTTTAATGTCATCATAGGAAATGCAGATGCTCATGGAAAGAACTACTCCTTCCTGTACCCGTTAAACAGCAGGCGTCTGGCTCCGTTTTATGATCTTGTCTGCACTCTTGCATGGCCACAGTTATCAAAGGTGCTTTCAATGAAGATAGGCAATGGAAAAAATTTGACTGAAATCCGCTTGCATCATTTCCGTAAAATGGCGGAGGAGTGCAGACTTGGCTGGCCGATGATACGTGAGCGCGTAATGGTGATGTCGGATAAGATTTGCAGCTCTCTTTACTCTATGGAGTTTACTGATGCAGTTACGCATGCAGAAATGACAGAAAAAATATCAGAACTAATTCTAAACAGAACAAGGTTGCTCAGGGATTTGTGATACACCCCCTAACAGTTTTGAGATGCTACATACGGACGAAAACAGCTTGATTTTTGACACATTAAAGAAACGTCAGCATGAGCTGGGTGATAAGTTGTGCAGGATGTCTATTTGCGGGTGCATCGCGCGTTGAGCTGGCTGAAGTCGGTGTGAAGAAGTGCGTGAGTGCGCGAGTGCGTGAAGTGAGTGAAGCGATCGTGCCTTTTGTGCGGGAGCAACGTAGCTCCGATTTTTAATCGGAGATGTCCGGTTGGAAACCGGAGCTACAGATACTCGTCTCCGCTTGACTAGGATTATGATTAAGTTCGTGAAAGGCACGCCAAATAATTTCATTATCTTTGTTTGACTCACCCGCATTCAGTCTTTGCAAGAGCTACGCTGTTTTTAAGGTGAAAAATCTTAGAGGTGAAAAATAGGATGTGAAAAGTGGGTGTCCACCGCATAGCGGCGGACATACTAAAAGCAACACAGTATATCCGCCGCTATGCGGTGGATGCTCAGGTGTTTAGTCGGACGAGTAGCTGATGAAGCGCGACTCCTTCAAGGTATTCCTGGGTCGGCTGCTGCGTCTGGACTGCGGGAATCTGGTCTACAATTCGGTATTCTCTTCGGCGGCCTCTATGTGCTGCTTAACGTAAATGACCTATTTAAGTCTGTGTTTCCAGTAATCCGGGTTGCGGGTAAGATGCATCACAGCAAGTACATATATCCCAACTGATTCAATACTGTAAAGAACTCCATACGGAAAACCGTTGGTGAATTCTTGCAAACGACTCATCACCTGGAATAGCCTTGACTTTCCCCGACCGTAACTCAAAGTCCTTTTTCTAAAATATCACTTTCGCTAACAATAATCTTTGTCAGGTTTTTCCCGGATAGTCATCGTTTTGCAACTTCTGCCTCTTTTGTATGTGACAAGAGGAGAGCAAGTTTCTGATGCTGTCTTTATCTTTGACAGTTCCGTTATTATCTTTTTTTCAATATGCCATAAATCATAAGATTGTTGCATTCTCAGCCAGATCTCTGGTCCATTTCCGACGAATTTACCAATCCTCAAGGCCATCTCTGCTGTAATCGGGTTCGTACAGGCCAGAATGCGGTGGAGTTGTTGCCGCGAGATACCCATTGTTTTTGCTGCTGCACTTACCGTCAGGTTGAGGTTATCCAGCACATCTTCCCGTAAAATCTCACCTGGGTGAACAGGCTCTCTTTTTAAAGGTCTTTTTATAAAATATTCGCTCATTATTTCAGCTCCTTCATGGTATTGTTCCAGATCAATTTTTATTGCGTTACCCTCATTCCATTCAAAGGTTATGCACCAAGGGCCATTAACATGAATGCTGTAGCGCTTAGGTTTACCTTGAAGGCCATGAAAATTAAATCCTGGTATTTTGAGTTCGTCAAGTCCTGTTGCCTGGTCAATGGCATCTAATCGTCTTAAAGCTCTTTGTTGTAAATCATGGCGCATCTTGCGGGAGCGCCCATGTTCAAAAAGCTCGGCAAGTCCTTTATCTCTGAAGCTACTAATCACGCTTTTATTGTACCATATTGTGTTACACCGTCAAGCCGCTGATTCAGTTTAAGTTGGACAATTTTACGTTGATTTTACACCGAAATATGGGCGCGGTTTTTTAACCATTAATATTCAGCAGATGCGTCTGTTTTATCTTTGGCTGAGAGATTTGGCAGGCAGTGTCTGCCAAATCCTTTGTCAGCATAAGAGCCCGGTGTTTTCCTCGAAACGACTATGGGATGAAATACCCTTATCCATTCGCGGAGATTCGCGGGCAAAAACTCTGAAAACTCTGTGCCTTCCCCGTCAGGGCGTAGTTCCGATTTCTAATCGGAGATGTCCGGTTGGAAACCGGAGCTACAGATGCTCGTCTTCGCTTGACTAGGATTATGATTCAGTTCGTGAAAGGCGCGCCAAAGGATTGCATTATCTTTGTTTGGCTCATCCCCCTTCACTCTTTGCAAGAGCTACGCGGTTTTTGAGGTGAACAATCTTAGAGGTGAAAAATTTTCGTCCACCGCATAGCGGCGGACATACTAAAAGCAACACAGGCGGGACGCCTGTGCTACTTTTTGTAAATCGCGGCTGTGCACCTTCTGCCACTCCCTGGATGAAATTCCATCTCAAGCTTCCAGCTTGAGTGAAAATATTTTCTGCAAGCAAGATGCTTGCACTACTCCATTATCACTTTTAGGGTCACGTCTTTATAACCCGCCCTGGAGCAGCCTTCCTCCTTCGACAAGGCTACGGCGCGACAAGAAAGGCTGGATAACAAATCTTGCGGGGCAGCCGTTTGTTGTTCACGCTTCCCTGTCACGGCGTAAAAGCGAAGCTCGACTTGTCCGGGCATAGCTATTGCGAAGCCTGAAGCCGGAAGCGTGCTCTTTGTTCTCTGATCGGTTATTGAGAAGTTACTTTTGTTTAGAGCTTCTTCACCAGCCGCATAATGGCTGCCAGCCTTTTATCCGCCAGCGCACTTTTGATCAGAGGAATGCGATCATTGATCAGAGTCGGCTGGCGTTGACCGCTTTTAAACAGATAGAGTTTATCACCTTTCGACTCAATCCGTCCCAACCCTTTGCGCGCGGCCACGATCCGCAACTCGCACATGTTAAACATCCGCTCCGCCGCTGCTGGCAGCCGTCCATAACGATCTTCCACCTCTTGTCGCAAGGCCTTGACCTCAACCACGTCAACTGCCTCAGCCAACCGTTTGTGCAGTTTCATGCGGTGGCCCTCATCCTCCACATAGTTGTAGGGCAGACAGGCCGAGTTAACTTGATCAATCAAGCCCGGCGAATGGCTGAGAAAGTCGAGATCCAACGCAACATCCACCAGCAGCGGCAGTTTTTCCCCTTTAAAGCGCGCAATTGTCCGTCGCAGGAGTTGACAGTAGAGCGAAAAGCCGATTGCCGCGATGTGTCCGCTCTGCGCCGCGCCCAGCAGATTGCCGGCGCCGCGAATCTCAAGGTCACGCAATGCCAGATTGAAGCCAGCACTCAAGCCGCTGTGCCGTTTCAGCGCGTCGATCCGCTGGCGGGCATCGGCCTCCACATATCCGTGCGCCGGCAGTAGCAGCCAGGCATAGCCGCGCCGCGAGGCGCGACCCACGCGGCCGCGCAGTTGGTAGAGCTGAGCAATACCAAACCGGTCGGCGCGGTGAATCAGGATGGTGTTGGCCCGCGGAATGTCGAGTCCACTCTCAATGATAGTTGTGCAGAGCAGCACATCAACTTCACCGGCCTCAAAGGCGCGCATCACCGCTGCCAGCTCCTGCCCGTTCATCTGCCCATGCGCCACTGCCACGGTTGCCTCGGGCACCAGCCCTTCAATCCGCTCACGCATCCGCCCGATTGTCAGCACCCGGTTGTAGAGAAAGAAGACCTGCCCCTTGCGGTTCAGCTCCTGGCGAATCGCGGAGGTGATCACAGCATCGCTGTCACGCGCCACCTTGGTCTCCACTGCCACGCGCTCACGCGGCGGAGTTTGCAGCAGGCTCATATCACGCGCACCGGTCATGCTCATATACAGGGTGCGCGGGATGGGGGTGGCAGACATGGTCAACACATCCACCACCTGACGCGCCATCTTTAGCCGTTCTTTGTGCTTAACGCCAAAACGCTGCTCCTCGTCAATGACCAGCAGGCCCAGGTTTTTAAATGAAACCGCTGGATTGAGCAGGGCGTGCGTTCCAATTACTATGTCAACTGCTCCGCTCTTCAAAGCCTCGAAGATCTTCTTTCTGACAGTCACGGTGTGCAGACGGCTAACCACCTCAATGCGAATAGGATAGAGCGCCATCCGCTCGCGAAAGCTCTCGTAGTGCTGCTCAGCGAGGATTGTCGTGGGTACCAGCACCGCTGCCTGTCGCCCATTCATCACAGCAATGAACGCCGCACGCATCGCCACCTCGGTCTTGCCATAGCCGGCATCCCCACACACGAGACGATCCATGGGCTTGGCCGCCGCCATATCGCGTTTTACATCAGCGATAGAAGCACTTTGATCCTGGGTCTCCTGCCAAGGGAAGGCGACCTCGAAATCATCCAGCCACGCATGTTCCAGTTGATAGCGAAAGCCCTCTACCACCTCACGCTTGGCCTGAGTTTCCAACAGCTCTGCTGCCATATCGGCCACCGCCCGCTCAGCATCGGCCTTATCCCGCTCCCAGCGCTTGCCGTGTAGATTGTGCAGCTTGGCTTTATGACCAGCCACCCCTACATAGCGGCTGATCAAGTGCGCATGGCTGACCGGCACGTGGATCTTCATGCCCCCGGCATACTCCAAAGTCATCACTTCGGAGCGTCGCCCGGAAAAATCGATCTCCGTGGTGCCTATAAAACGCCCCAGACCATGGTCAATATGAACCACCAGCTCGCCGGGCTGCAGCTCGGCAGCGTGTTCAAAATGCTTGCCGCGCGTCTCCGCCACCGGACGCCGCCGCATTACCCGCTGCCGGCCAGCGTATAAATCCGGCTGCGCTGCCACCACCAAGCCAGGCATCACAAAACCGCCGGAGAGCGCTGCACGAAGAACCCTGACAGAACTCTCCGCGCCGATTTCGCGGGCAAGCAGCTCGCAGGTACCCGCTGTGTCGACACACACCGCAACCTGATCGCCAGCCGCTGCCCGGTTGCTCAGATCCACCAGTAAACGCTGCCGTGCGCCGGCTAGCAGCTCTGGATGAAAGCTATCCGGCGCGCCTAGCTCTGAAACCCCTGGCAGGGCGGCGATCTCAAATTGCATTGACGAGATTTGCGGGGGTGCTGGATCGCCGGTAAAAATTGAGAGCCAGGGTTGACGCAGCCTCACCCGCGTCAGCAGCTCATCCCAGCTCTGTGGGTTCTGGATGCTTGCCTGCGGATAATCAGCTGCTGAACTGAGCGAGTCATGCTCCAGCCACAGCACTCCCGCACTGCCCGGCAGCAGATCAACCAACTGGATCATCTCCAGTCCTGCGTCAGAACAAGGCGGCAGCCAGATTTGCTCGCCCTGCGCGACCGAGCACTGCGTGGCAGGGTCAAAGGTGCGCAATGACTCCAGTTCAACATCAAAAAACTCCGCCCGCCAGGGCAGTTTCTCTGCCGGAGGCCACAAATCCATGATTCCGCCGCGCACGGCCAGCTGACCTGGCTCCTCGACATCCAACACCCGCTGGTAGCCGCCCTGCACCAGATGCTCGATCAGCGGTTCAAACGCGTAACTCTCCCCCAGCCGCAGGGTAATGGAAGCGTTGTGCAAGGCAAACGGATCAGGCACCCCCTGCTGCAGCGCGGCGAGAGAGCTGACGACAATGACGTTGCTTTGCTTTACGTTAGCTGGTTGAGGCTCGGCGTGAGTTGCTTTTTGCAGAGCCTGCAGCACCTGCAAGCGCTCTCCGGCGCTCTCCTGATCTCCATCCATTGCCTGCGGAAACAGATAGCTCTGCGCCTCAATCAAAAGACCCAGGCCGCAGAGATCGGCATAGACCCGCTCTGCCTCCGCAACACCAGCGGTCACAATCAGCAGTGCCCCACCTGGCGCATACTTAATCATAGAGGCACCAAAAAACGCCGCCGCCGCGCCGGGCAGCGAGGGTATAGAAAGCTCAACCGCACCCTGAACCAGCGCACGTTTAAAGCGGGAGTCGATAAATTTTAATATCGCATTCAATTCCATATGATACCACGCAAAGCACCGATGATACAAGACGCCGGTCTTTGACTTCATTAATTTCAATTATGGCCAAAAACAAATTTTGTTTGTAAATACCGCATTATGGGTTATTATTGCGCTCTGTTTTTCAATGTCTAAAAAGGATACGCTATGCGCTTGCTGGAAATCAAGGGGAGTTGTTTTTTTGCTTTACTAATGCTTACTTGCATGAGCTGCACATCGCTTAAGGAGTTCCCAACCTGCTCAGAGGCTAGGGCTGTGACAGGAGGGGAGAAGGATCACCTCTTTGCCTCATACTACGCCATTAATTCGTGGAGTGCGGATAGTCGTTATATTTCGGTTCTGCAAACCGATATAAAGGATAGACTGCCCCTTGCAACTGACCCCGCTGTGCTGGGAATTGTTGATTTAAAAGACAATAATCGCTTTATTCCTTTAGTAGAAACCCGCTGCTGGAACTTCCAGGAAGGCACGATGGCTCATTGGCTGGGTTTTGATCCAAATCGCAAGCTTATCTATAATGATTTGGCGGAAGGTAAGTTTGTCTCTGTTGTGATTGATATTCAAACCCGTGAAAAAAGAGTTATCCCATACCCTGTCAGCGCCGTTACTCGCGATGGTCAACGGGCTGTCAGTATCAATTATGCACGTTTGAATGCAACGCGCCCTGATTATGGGTATGATGGTAACGGACAAGACCCCCTGCTGGATACAACCTGGCCTAAAGATGATGGCCTCTTCTTAGTGGATCTCGAGAGCGGCAAGGGCAAACTGATTGTTTCAATTGACTCTGTCCGTGAACAGATGCCCGAGGTTAAAGACCCGCAAGGGCTTGCCTATTTCTGCCATACAGTGTTCAGTCGCGACGGCAAACAGGTTTTCTGGCTGGCACGCTCGGTTGAAAACCTGGGCGAACAAAAGCAACGTGTCGCGAAGTGGCAGACAACCGCTTTTGCCTGCAATATTGATGGAACCAATCTCAGGCGCTGTTTCCCTGATGGATGGGGCGGGTCACACTTCAACTGGGTTGACGGAGAACGGATGGTGGTGACAGCCAAGTTCAAAGACAAGGTTTACAGCCATGTCTTGTTTACCCCGGGCAAAGATGATCATCGCCGGGTAAGCGAAGGTCTTCTCGACTTTGATGGACACTGTGTTGTCTCGAATGACGGTAACTGGATGCTGACTGACACTTATCCAAACAAACTGAGCCAGCGCAATCTGATGCTGGTGCGCATGAGGGATGAGGCGGTGCTTCCCCTTGGAGGCTATGATGTGGTTGATCCCTATACAGGCACCTATTGGCGTTGTGATTTGCACCCGCGCTGGCGCAATGATGATCAGGCCTTCGGCTTCAATTCAGTACACAATGGCTCTCGGCAGGTCTATATCATAGATGTAAAGTAAGTTGACATCTTGCAGTCAATAATGCATCAAACCCGATCCTTTAATAAAAAGCTTGGAGGAATAATTAATGCCTGGCACTAATAAAAACAAATGGAAAAGAATATAATGGCCCTTGCAACGCTTATCACCCTGATTATCGTCATTATTCTGCTGACCGCGCTACTGTGGCGCATTGTAAAGGACGCCCCTGACCGGGCGGATCTGGCCCGGCTGCAGACCAGAGATCAGGACTTCCAAGATGCCAACCGAATATTGCAGGAAAGGGCGCGGACAATTGAGGCCCTCCAAACAGAAAAGGCCACGCTCACCGCCGATCTGGAGCACGAGAAACGATCTGCAATCGAAAAGCTCAAGCTGCTGCAGGATGCCGAAGCCAGACTCAAGATAGAGTTTGAGAATCTCGCCAATAAAATCTTTGCCGATAAAGGCAAAATACTTACAGAAGAAAATCGCGAGCGTATGTCCAGCCTGCTGCAGCCATTCAAACAACAACTCGAATCGTTCCGTTCAAGAGTCGATGAGGTGCATAAAAACACGACTGAACAATCAGCGAAGTTGCTCCAACAGGTGCGTCAACTGCAGGAGCTGAGCAACAAGGTCAGCGATGAAGCGAATAATCTCGCCCGAGCCATCAAGGGCGATGCCAAGCGGCAGGGCGACTGGGGTGAGCTGATTATTGAACGCATCTTTGAAGCCTCCGGCCTTGAAGCTGGCAGAGAGTATGGCAAGCAAGTCGGGCTCCGCGCAGAGGATGGCAGCCTGAAAAAGCCGGACTTTATTGTCTATCTGCCCGGCGACAAGGCCGTGGTGATTGACTCCAAGGTCTCGCTGACCGCCTTTGAGCGATTTTGCAGCGAAGAGGACGAGATTGCCAGACAAAGGGCTCTCTCAGAGCATGTTCAATCTGTGCGCAGACACGTGGAAGAGCTGCGCGCTAAGAACTATGCCAACCTCTTGGGCAACAAAGCGCTCGATTTTGTGCTGATGTGCATCCCGTTGGAGCCGGCATATCAAGCCGCGCTGCAGGCTGACCAGAGACTTATCTATGATCTTGCAAAAACAAACGTCGTGATCACGGGTCCTACAACGCTGATGATCACTCTTAAGCTGATTGCCCAGATCTGGCGACGCGAGCATGAGAATAACAATGCCGAGGTGATCGCCGACCGGGCTGGCAGGATGTACGACCAGGTCGCGCTGATTGTGGAGGCCATGCTCGATGCACAGAGGAAACTCGGCGGCGTTTCAGAGTCCTTTGACTTGGCTCTCAAGCGGCTCAAAGAGGGGCGCGGCAACCTGGTCGGCAGGGTCGAGGAGCTGAGAAAGCTGGGGGCAAAGATCAACAAACAACTCCCTGCCGCCATTATTGAGCAAGCCCGCAGCGAAGAAGATGAAGATGAAACACCAGATATAGGGGGTCAAAACAGTTGCACTTTAATTTTTGAAACCACAAGGGACACATAGCTCACAAAGATTGTTGCATTGTCTTTTAGGTAAAAGCGTGTTTTTCGTGATTTTCGTGGTTAAAATAGAGGGGCAGAATAATGATGAGCAGAATAATCTGTTGCAGCGTGATAGTTTTAAGATAAGAAAATGAGGGGTAAGGAAAATTTGGCAGCGCAGAGTCCTGTGTTAAAATTACAAGTCATGTTTTTAAAAGTGATCTTTTGATAAGGGTATTTCAAGCGATTAGCGACCCCACGAAGTGGGGATGAAATACCCTTATCCTTTCGCGGAGATTCGCGGGCAAAAAAATTATCACGCTACCCCATTTTTCTCGAGTAGGAAGGGGAACTTCAATGACATAATCATCGTTGCTCCCCGACCCCTCTCAGAACCGGACAAGCGGCTTTCCCACATCCGGCTCCTCGGTCAATCATTCAGAGAGCCTCCGCTCTACGACAAGGATTAAGGTCTTTACGGATTTTCACGGTCGGCCAGTCATGGTTGACTTTGTCGAAGAAGCTTCTGATGTCTGCTTCAGCAACCCAGCTCACCTTTTTCTGTTGAATTGTCCGCCCGAGATCATCCACGCATTTATGCGGGCTGCAATCCGGTCGGTATCCCATCCGTTTCAAACGTGCCGCTAAATTCCGAAGATTTGCTTCAAGGTTTACTCCGTACTCTTGTTTTGTTACGCCATCCACGCCGGTTGCCTTTTTGGCAGAATTCAGATATATCATGGGTATGGCTAACTCTTCCGCCTGAGCAGAACACATCGCAACAACCCGTGTTGTTATTGATTTTGAAAAACCCTCGAAGTTTTAAGAAGAATGTTGTTTACATTTAAAAACGTGTTTATCCCGGATGTATGCGCTAGCCATCGTATAGTCCCGAGAAATCGTACTCTGTCCCAGCCGCTGATTGCACCGCAAATTGATTTGTTGTATACTTGAAGAAAATTTTTCATGGTCATCCTTTCTTTTGCGCCTTTTGCGCCTTTTTGCGGCTATTCCTTTTTTCCTTTGCTTCGCTATGTTTAGCCGCAAAAAAACGCAAAAGTCGCAAAATCTTTCGCAAACATGATAGGATTTAAGAAAAGAG
>JAQUCE010000167.1 GCA_028686345.1 Kiritimatiellia bacterium | reverse complement strand
CCGCATAGCGGCGGATATACTTCGCAACCATCCACCGCATAGCGGCGGATATACTTCGCAACCATCCACCGCATAGCGGCGGATATACTGTGTTGCTTTCAGTATGTCCGCCGCTATGCGGTGGACGAAAATCACATCCCGCCTTCCATCTCAAAAACAACGTAGTGCGTTAATTCCACTCAGACAAAGTTTACACTTTCGCCGCAAGGCAGTTCGCACGGCACGGTCAAGGCCTGCGCCACAACCAAGCTTTTATCGCATGCAACTACTTGCTATACAATGATATAAAAACATGAAACGTCTAAAGCCCGTACCTCTTCACTCCGCACCTGCACGAACCTAAATCCAAAAACCAAACCACTCACCCTCCGTAGGCGTTCAAGCGATTCTGCATGGGGATATACAAAACTCCGTCATCCACCACAGCGGTAATGGGCGCACTGGGCAACTTGGTGACTGAGAGCACTTTTTTTTCGCGCCCCTCTTCGAAAATCCAAAACTGGTTACGTTCCGTTCCAATAAATAATTTTCCGTCTGCCACACACACATTGGCATACTGCACAGGACCTCCGAGATTGGCGCTCCAGAGTTTTTTCCCATCCCTTTGCTCAAAGGCATGCAAATCACCCGCTAAATCCGCAACATAAACCACCCCTTTAGAGATCGTTAGCGTGGCAAGTGTACGGTTTAACTCCTCATTCCGCCAGAGAACCTCACCAGTGGCAGCGTCAAAACAGGTCATGCACCCCTCGCCAAGGCCATGCAGCGGACTCTGTCCGATTGCGATATAAACCTTTCCGTCCATGAAAACCGGCGTTCCTATTGGTTCGCTGGGCCCTGTGGTTACTCTGGTGTTCCAGGCGGAGTACTCCAGCTTAACTCCATCACGCTCACGAAAATGCGGGGGATTACAATCCGCGGCCCAGATTTTTTTGAGCTTCTGGAGCTTGCCATCCTGATTGGGCTGCACTGCCTCAAAAGCGTACATAAAACCATCACCGCCGCCAAAAAAGATTATTTTCTTCCCGCCTGCTTCGCCGTAGGAAGGCGAAGACCAACTGCCGTGGAGTATGTTGCGGGCAATTTTCTCATCATCAACTGCCACCAGTTTGCCGCTCTTACTCTCAAGCACAAACAAAGTGGGCGCATCAGGTCGGTTGGCGCGCAGATGATCTCCATCCACTCCATTGGATGAATTGACGTAGAGCAGTCCGTCCACATAGAGAATCGTACTGCCACAGGAGTCATGCGGTGAGACACCCAGCTCTGTCAGCATGTTGAACTGCCAGATCAAATCGCCGTCCTGCGCATTCAGCTCCCGGTGCTCGCCATGCAGTTGCATGTACTCGACCTCATCCAGCCGAGGCGGGTGGTTGCCATCCGCCTGACCAGCCCGGTCAAAGCAGAGCACATCGCCGCGACTGCCCACCAGAAAAACACGGTCGCCAACCACCAGCGGAGCAGAGATAAACCCTGAACGCCATTGATTGAAAAAGTAAGGCGGTTTAGTTCCTTCCAAAAACCTGGGAACCGGAAAAGACCAAAGCAAGGCACCGCTCCGCTGCTCCAGACAACTGAGCAAACTGCCGCCATTGACCTGATACCCCTCGCGGGTGCATCCGCTGTCATTGCTTCCCACAAAGATCAATCCCCGGTCAACTGTAGGTATAGAGTACTGATGTGTTCCAAGCTTCTGCGACCATAAAGGAGCTGCCTCAAGATTGTCGGGGAGATTAGTCGCCGAGCTAACACAGTTGGGCGAGGCCTTGCCCCCCCACCGAACCTCCTGCGCGAGTGCATTGACAGCTGAAGCAACGCACCAACAGGCTAAAACGCATCTGATTAAATTCATAATTGCTAACAGTATCTCAATTCCCGCTGTAAAAAACAAGCGTTTAAGAAGTTTTCGAAGCAGTGCCGCTGCCCCGTGCCAGAGGCGCGATCTTGGCGCACTCGCGCACTCGCGCATTTCGCGCTTGTCCATCCGCGCCTATCTTTGATTAAATAGAGCTCCACTCACCAACAAAATATGTTATTATCTCGGGGTATGAAAATGATAGATGCTGAATGCGTGTTTTGTAAAATAATCACAGGCGTGATTCCCTGCCGCAAGGTCTACGAAGATGAAAACTGTTACGCTTTCATGGACATCGCGCCGTTTGAGCGAGGTCACACACTGGTTGTGCCTAAAAGGCACCTTGCATTTCTCACCGATATGCCGGATGAGCTGCTCATTCACTTGATCTTGACAACCCGCAAGATCGCAGCCCATATTCTGCAAGAGCTGCCATGTGATGGATTCAATATTTTGCAGAACAACGGCGAATGCGCCACACAAACTGTTCCGCATGTTCACTTTCATATCATACCGCGCTGGAATAACCAGAAGCCCCGTTGGCACAGCTCCGAGGGCTGCCAATCAAACGATGAAATAACTGAAACTCACAAGCGGATCGCAATCAATGGAAACTGAACTACACCTGAAGATCAATGAAATCTGCAAAACAGACCGCCGTTTCTCGGTCAACGCCTATTTTTTTATTCTAGACGCGCTGCGGGTCACTGCCCGGGAGATCCGCAAAAAAGACGTTGAACACTCACGCCACCTCTCAGGGCAGGAGCTCTCCCAGGGCATCAAACAATATGCGATCAAGCGTTTCGGCTGCATGAGTTACACGGTGATGGAGCTGTGGGGCATCAAGCAAACAGCGGATTTCGGCGCCATTGTTTACAATCTGATTGATGTCGGATTGCTCGGCAAGTCCGGTGGCGACTCCATCGACGACTTCAACGATCTCTTTGATTTTGCCAGCGCCTTTTTGAAACCCTTTGAGCCGAATGATTGCAAAGGGCGAAAAACCGCCTGAACTTTTTGTTTATACACCTCTGTACTATAGATGAAGTACCTCAAGCTTCCAGCTTGAATTAAAATGTTTTCTGCAAGCAAGATGCTTGCACTACTTCGTAAACCAAGGGCGCGGCTGACCAGAGTGCGCAACCTGATGGCTCGCGTGCCGACCGCAGTCACCCGCATAGCGGACGACTTCCCTGCCGCGCGCCTTGGTTTCCAACCGGATATGTCCGATTGAAAAGCGGAGCTACGTTGCCCCCGCGCCAAAGGCGCACCCTTTTCACTTTAGAACTTTAGAACTTTAGAACTTTAGAACTTTAGAACTTTAGAACTTCCCCACTCCGCGACCAGCGCGGATCAAGACTCTTGGCGGCTAAGATCAGCTACGCACCCTGGCGTTGCCAGAGTAACCAGGCAGCAATGCTTTTGGCATCAATCATACCGCCACTGTCAATGGCTGCCTCAATCTCACTGGCGGTGAGGACAACTGTCACCAGATTCTCATCAAAGTCCAATCTCCGTGCGCTGGGTTCCTGCGCGAGGCGCGCATGAAAAAGGTGCAGCCGCTCCTCGCTGTAGCCGGGACAGGGCACAATTTCGGCGAATTTTTGAAGCGAATCAACCCGGTAGCCGCTCTCCTCCTCCATCTCACGGCGGGCGCACGCTTCAGCACTCTCCCCCTCGTCGATGCATCCTGCCACCATCTCCAGCAGGGTTTGCTCCACTGCCCGTCGGTACTGATAGATCAGGACAAATTTTCCGTCAGGCCGCTCTCCGAGGATCACAGCCGCGCCCCTGTGCCGAACAATCTCGCGGGTGGAACGCCGGCCATTCGGCAGCTCGATCTCGGCAACATCAATCGTGAGCGCCCGTCCTTCAAAGACCCTTTTAATGCTCAAAGTTTTTTCAGTTAAATCAATCATTGTGCCTCCATGGCTTTATAAAGAATCTGTAAATCACGGCGGGTGACCTCCGGCAGGGCGGCAGCCTCTGTGCCGACTGCCGCGACAGCTTTTTTAACACCCGCCAGATCCCCGCGTTTGAGTGCGATCAATCCGTCTGTGATAAAGAGCCGCTTATCACTTTCATTCAACTTAAAGGCCTTTCCAAGCGCCGTGGCCGCCTCCTCCAACTCATTCGCATCCAAAAGTACGTAAGCCAGAGTTGACCAGGTCTCGTAACGCTCAGGCGCAAGCACCACTGCCTGCCTGGCAATCTTAACCGCCTCAGTGCTGCGTTTGATACGGCACAACAACTGCGCGTAGTTGTTCAGGGCTTCGACGGTTGGGTGCTGAGCCTGCGCACTGCGCTTGAGATACCCCTCCGCTACACCGTATTCACCAGCCTCCAGTGCGACCGAGCCCATAAAGAAATTGGCCATTGGATGCGCGGGGCTGGCGCGTAAAAGCTCTATGGCACGCGCCTCAGCCGCTGCGCGATCCTCAAGCGCGAGATCCAGCCTGAATATAATATCCTGCAAAGCCCTCACATCCGGGCGCAGGTTAAAGGCGCGCATAAAGTGTTTGCGCGCGCGAGGAAAATGTAATTTACCCTTCATTTGAAAGACGCGTCCCTGAATCACATGCGCAAAGTAGTTGTCCGCGTTTTTCTCCATTTTGATCAACTCCGGCAAGATCTTTGCTTCTACACCAGCTAAATCCCCCTGCTCAATCATGACCATGGCAAGCATTGCGGTGACCACGATGTTTTCCTCATGCTCCTCCTTCTCAGCCTGCAGGAGAGCGCGGGCCTGGGAGAGATCACCAGCCATAAGATAGAGGGCGGCCCAATCCTTGCGCAGCGCTTGAGCGGGGACTCCGCTTTGCTGACCGCGCTCCAGCACCAGCCGGGCGTCATCCACCCCTCCGCCCTGCAGGGCAAGGCGCACCAGGCCTGAAATGGCCTGCATATCACGCGGGTTTTCGGTGATCAACTGCGTATAAAAATCCCGGCTTTGTTTCAGGTCGCCCTGCATCTCATAAACCGCGGCCATGACCCCCGCCAAACTACCGCGCCGCGTTGGGTCGGTTTCAACAGCGTAGGTTCTGCGTAAACCTGCGAGCACCGAACCGGGGCTGCTGGAAATCGCCCAATCCCAACCCATGCCCACAAAGAGTTCATAATTTCGTACATAGCCGAAGTGACGGTTCAGCGCCCAGAGGGGGTATTGATCAACGGTTTTGGAGACCTTCTCACCCACCTGTTTTTCAATCAGATCCCGTTTTTCAGGGTGCAACCCTTTTAAAACCAATTCAAACTGATTCAGAAGCGCACTGATGTTATCAGGGTAAATTTCCCTTGCTTGCGTATAGACTTGGAAAGCGGCTTCAGGCATCTCGCGCTCATCAAGAGTGACACCCAGGTTATTTGCGACAAAGGCCAGATGGCGCAGCAGTGCGCCCCGATAACCCCAGGTCAGTTTGCTGAATCTGTCCTGCGGGCGATTGAAAAAAGCCTTTTGTAAGTCAAAGTAATCACCATGCTGTGCGAGAAGGGCGTGAATATCAATCAACGCGCTATCAGCCGCGCCGCCGTAAAACAACAGTTCCGGCACAGGAGTTTTTTTGGAATCATACCAGATATCAGGGAGTCCCATACAAACCGCTAACTTGGTAATCTCGCGCTGCGATGCAAAGAAGTCATTGATAAAAAGATAGAGGTTATAATTCAGCAGCGTTGCGCCCCACTCCCGCTCTTTTCCAGTGAACGCCGGATCGTGCTCGATCAGGGTCAGGAGGGATTTGCAGTACCGACTGTCACGCGCCCGGTAAGGTGCCAGTAAATAAACCTCTTTCCGCAGCTGCTGCGCTGCAATGAGAAGGTGGTTATCCATTAAGCCGTTTGAAAGCACAAAACGCCGCTCACCCAGTGCTGTGACCAGGTGGCGCGCGGCACGCTCCATGAAAGAGCCGTCATCGCGCAATAACGCACGGAAGTTTAAAACCCCGCTAACACATACCAGTAATAGCAGGAGAGGCCCCAGATAAGCACCGGCTACTCGCAGCGCGCGATATGAAGAGAGATTCAGCTCCTGCTTAGCCCCGCTAAGCACAATATAACCATCATCATAGTCGTCCAGATTCCCGCGGGTGCCCTCTCGCGGGTCTTGCAGAGTGGCCTGCGCACGCCACGAGGCAATCAGCAACCCAATCGCGGTGCAGGCCAGCAACGAAGATAAAACCGGCACAACTCCATAGCCGGTGTAAATTGTCCAGAGTGAGGGCGGGAGGTTGAAAAGCGTGACGACCGCCAGCGCACTCAGCAGGAGCGTGGTGAATAAAAGCACCCATGCCCGGCGGTTATCAATCAAGCGCATCACCGTTAAAACTGTAATCAAGGCGTAACCCGCGCCAAAGCCGAGCGCAAAAAACCAAGAGAGTCGCGGCAGCAAAGCTGTTAAGAAAAAGAGTTGCTCTTTGAAAACAGAGATCACAGTGTTGATCACAACCGTGCGCGTAGGCTCTGCTCCGCCGGCCATTACGAATGCTCGCGCGCTGATCCAGTGAGTTAATGTAAATGCACCCGCAGCGACAAAGGCGGCCAGAGACAAGCGGGTGATGCGGTACCAGCTCTGTTTCCATTCAACAACGAGTGCCAGATAGAGCAAAATCGGCGCAGCCGCAATAACCAGCGGCGACTCGGCAACACCGACACCGGAGAGCAGCCCGAAGAGCAGCAGCCACTGAACTTTGCGGCTGCGCCCGTAAACGCAGAGCAGTTGCACTAGCCCAACAATCAGCGCGCTCTCAAATATTGCCGCATTGAAACGGGTTGCAGCGTACAGAAACGGGAGGCTCAGGCCGACAGAGAGCACCACACAAATTGCGGCAAACCGCGATAGCCGGGCAGCATGCGTGACCGCCGACTCCTCACGCATATGCTCAAAAACAAAGAACCAGATGATTTTGTAGAGCCAGGCCAGAATCAAGGCACCCGCTACTGAACTGCAAAGGTTGAAACGTAAAGGCAGAGAGGCAAACGAGAGCGAAGCGACCCATCGACCCAGCAGCCGCAGCAGAGGGTGAGCGGGAACCTCAACCACATCCAGCCCTGATACAAAGGTCATCAAGGCGGCGGACTGACCGGGAAAAGCGTAATCAATGGCAAAAAAAGCATAGAGCGCGAGAGCACTAAAAAAAATTACCACCGAAAAAAGACGCGCCCTCCTCAAACGCCCTTTAGTCACCGGACGGAACGGCAGTAAGATAAACATAGATGATCACATCCTTATCCATGGAGGCCATACCTCCGATTGATGATAGCGGCGACGATGATGGTCGACAATTTTCACGAGCGGAGGGTTAATCGTCATCCGCTATCGTCGCCGCTATCGTCAACCAATGCCGCTCACAGAGCGGCTACTACACCGATCGGTACGGCTTGCAAGCTGGCTTGCACTTCAAAGTGCAGCGCAATGCCGCTTCCGGGTAGAGCCCCCGGTTACCCGAGGGGCACCCCCACAGACCCGGACGAGCGCAATTAACGCATCCGGTTCCTCCTCATACGCATTTGCTAAAAAACTCAGGTATAAACTAAGTTCTTCACTCTGCAACTGCGAATCTCGCATAATTGGGAATG
>JAQUCE010000166.1 GCA_028686345.1 Kiritimatiellia bacterium | reverse complement strand
TACCGTTATCCAGCTCTTGACGAAAGCGCCTCCTACCAGGGCTACCCCCTCGAACACCCTCTCAATGCTGCTCTTGAGCCTGAGACCGGCGATAATTTTGAGGTTGGCGGCAAGCTGCGGTGTGGCTCATGGAGCGGCTCGGCTACGGTCTTCTATCTGATGATGCATGATGAGATCTCATATGATGACCGAAAAAAGCTAAACACCAATATTGGCGAGACCGAGCGCCTCGGCTCTGACCTGCAACTCGCGTTTGAGCGCGATACCTATGGCGCGTCATGCATGACCGAGCTGGTTGCCGCGAAGTTCCGTGATGGGGCGAATAAAGGTGAAGAGGTGCCGCTGGTCCCTGATGCGCATGGGGTGGTCACGCTCTGGGTCGAGCCGCTCTCGGATTTTCGTCTGACAGGCAACTACACCTGGATCGCGACGCAGTATCAGGGTGGCGACTTTAGCAACAAAATGCGTAAAATTGATGGGTATGGACTCTTCGGGGTGCGCGCTGATTTGACTTTGATGGATCATCTTGGACTCTTTGTGAAGGTCGATAACCTGCTCGATCAAGCCTACGCCAGCAGTGCCTACACCGGCGGGTGGTATCCAGGCACGGGGCGCGCACTCTACGGCGGCCTGACCTTGGAGTTTTAGTTGCTTAGGCGACTGGAAAAAACAATTAATTGTTCTTTGCAAAGGTTTGTCTATCGGGCCTTATTGCGGCTTGTTTCACAACCATCCACCGCATAGCGGAGGATATACTTCGCAACAATCCACCGCATAGCGGAGGATATACTGTGTTGCCTTCAGTATGTCCGCCGCTATGCGGTGGACAGAAGTTTTTCGCCTCTAAGACTTTTCACCTCAAAAACAACGCAGCGCGTTTATTCCACTCCGACAAAGTTAACGACAAAGTTTGCGCTTGCGCTGAAAGGTCGTTCGCGTGGCGCGGTGGAGGCCGAGCCCTGCCGCTGCGTCCGACGATACTGTGCGGCGATGTTGACCGACGATTGGGATCATGCGCGGGCTCGTCAACCAGCATCGTCGCCGCCATAGTCGACCAAAGGCGCAGCTGACCGTCTGTAGGTCCGGTTTCCAACCGGACACTCCGATTGGAGATCGGAGCTACGTTGCTCCCGCACAAAAGGCGCGACCTCTTCACTCGCGCACTCGCGCACTTCTCCACTCCGCTCCTTGTGCGGATCTAGGCCCTTACCAAGCGCAAGACAAACATGTTGTTGAAGTAGTGACATCTGTTGCCTGTTTTTGTTATCATGTCGCCTGGAGGTAAATTATGAAATTTTTTTATGGTATTGTTGCAAGCGCGTTAATTTTCACAAATCTCTCATGCACCACGGAAAAAACACATTGCGCCACTGATGGGGTGTGTGTTTTATCGTCCGAGGCAGCGCAGTGCGCGGATGACGGCGTGTGCGTTTTACCCTCACCCAGGGCCTCCTCGCTGGTGCCTCCGATTGCTGGCAGCGGCCCCTCTTTCAAACCTGGCACCCGGAATCGCGAAGGCACCATTGTCAACACCCCGGAGAGCAAAGCTAATCCCTATCCCAAGCAGCTGTGGGCCAACTCATTTCTGTTTCGGGAACTGCCCTTGTTGTCGGAGGACGGTGAAATCCTGGCTGATCAGCAGTTGGATAAGAACCTCTCCGCAGTTGAGCGCATCAACGGGTTTCTGAAAACTGAAGCGTGGTACAATCAAAAACCGGCTGACCTGAAGGGTAAATTTGTGCTGATCGAATTTGCCGCCAGCTGGTGCAGTGCCTGCAAACGCAGCCTGAAGAACATTGAACACCTCCATACAACCTTTCCGAATGAACTGGTAATCATCAGCGTCTTTGAGACAGACGCGGCTGCCAATGACGATTTTCCCGAGAAAGGGAGTGGCAAGCGCATTAAACACAGCATTGCCATTGACACCAAGCGCCGCTGCGCCAACGCGCTGGGGGTATATGGCATTCCACACGCGGTGCTGGTTGAGCCAGACTCCGGCGTGGTTGTCTGGGAGGGCATGCCGCATCAGAACGGCTATGAGCTGACCGAAGAGCTGCTGAAAAAATTCTTTGCAATTGGACTGGCGAGGTGAACTGATATGAAGAAACAAGCTTTCATCTGCGCGGGCTTTTTCGCGCTGTTGATCGGCGGCTGCGTAACCACCAAGTATATCCCTGACCGCAATCTGATTGAAGATCCGCAATTCGCCAACTGGTTCAATATTCGCGGATTGGGCGGCGATGTTGACGACGGAAAGAATCAGGGGGTTTTCCCGAGCGCCGAGAAGATCGGCAAGCCCTCTTGGAGTATTGCCCAGTGGGGTTCACGCCATAACTTGGCTGATCCTAAAATCACTAAGACGGAACAGCTCTCTCCGCATGTATTTCAAATCAGTAACGCATCCAAGCTCTTTAAGGTCAACAGCCTGCGCGGCGAGCTGGAGATGGGACTTTTTGCCTCTGCCTGCAATGACGCGCCGCGCGCTCAAGGGGAGCCCTGGCCCCATTTATTGGTCTCCGCCCCGCTGGTGGATGTCCGTGTGCCATCGGGTTTCTGTAAGGTGGAAAATATCAAGCAGCTCAATCTGACACTGAACTGCCAGTTGCTCAGCTTTAAGGACAACCACCCAAACCCTGATCCCGCGCTTCACGCCGCGCAGTTTTTGCTGCATCTCTATGTGCAGAATCTGACGAAGGACGACGATGGTTTCGGGGATATGCTCTGGTTTCAAGTCCCTATCTTTGACAACCGACATGTAATCATAGAGGAGAAATACAAACACGACAACGGCAAACCCGATGCCTCCGGTAAATTTATCTTCACAATGGCGCATAAAGTGCTGCGGAGTGAAAAGGATATTTTCTTTAAAAACGGAGCTGTTGAGGCAGGCGAGGAGTCCAAGGTTATTCCAACGCAGGCAGAGCTGATCCCCTGGATCCATTACGCCTTTCAAATGGCCCGCAAGCAGGGCTTCATGCAAACCACCTCGTTCCGCGACCTCTATATCAGCGGCATCAACCTTGGCTGGGAGATGCCCGGAACCTATGATGCCACCATGCGCGTCAGCAACCTCTCTCTGACCGCCGCTTACTAGTTGCCGAGCTTGCTCGGCCAGGCCTGCGCCTGGGTTGGTTGCAACCGCTGAGTGGTTGCACTGACGAGCTTAAAAGGGGAAGCGGGCGGCAGGCGAAGGATGATTATGTTAATACCGTACTGCCTCAATATACACCCTGGCGAAACGCTCAGGGATGTTCGGGATGCCATCACGCGCCATGCGCTTCGAGTGAAAGCGCGTCTTGCGACTGACCAACCCTACCCGCTGGGGCTGCGCCTCAGCGCCGCGGCGGTGGAGGAGTTTTCCCACACCGACACTCTGGAGCTGTTCAAGGAGCTGCTGGCTGGAAACGATCTTTATGTAACTGGAATCAACGGATTTCCCTATGGCGCCTTCCACGGCCAGGCAGTTAAGAGCGCTGTTTACCAGCCGGACTGGAGCACCAAAGCGCGGGTCAACTATACCATGCGCCTCTGCTCGATTCTAGCGGCTTTACTGCCGGAGGGCGCTCGCGGCAACGTATCAACCGCACCGCTGGGTTACAAGCTGGAGACTCACCCGGATGACGGGCCGCTCTACCTTGCAAATATCTCGCATATCGCTGGTTTTCTCGAACAGTTGCATCAGGAGACAGGTAAAAAAATTTCACTGGCGATTGAACCTGAGCCTGATTGCGTGATTGAAAATTGCGGCGAAGCGCTCCAGTGGTTTCAGCAATTTTATGGAGCGAGTAGCGCGGCGCGGGAGTATATTGGACTCTGCCTTGACACCTGCCACTTTGCAGTGGGGTTTGAGGATCCTTTGGCTGTGATCCAGCAGCTGGAGGCGGCAGCGATCCGGATTGAGCGGATTCAGCTCAGTGCAGCCATTTCCACCACAATCTCGCCGGCATCCATCCTAGCCCTAGAACCCTTTATCGACCCGGTTTATCTGCATCAGCTCAAAATCCAAAGAGCGGATGGCACCCTTATCTCACTGCCTGACCTGACAGATACAACACTGAGTGAGGCGCGCTTGCATCCAGGCGCTGAGCTGCGCACTCACTTTCACGTGCCACTGTTCTTTGAGGGAGGTGAGCTGCTACGCTCCACCCACACTGACCTCTCCCCGGAGTTCTTTGCCCACGTGGTGCAGCGCGGCTATCCACTGGAGATCGAGAGCTACACCTTTGATGTCCTGCCACCTGAAATCAAGCCGGATAACATCATCGACTCACTGGTGATGGAACACGCGTGGGTGATGAGGCGCATGTCGTTGTAGGGGTAAGCAACTTTGACAGCGTGTTGCACAATGCCACCATCGTAAACCAGCATCGTCGCCGCCCTTTAAAATCGTCAACCAGCGTCGTCGCCGCCATCGTAAACCGAAGGTGCGGCCGACCTCCGTAGGTCCGGTTTCCAACCGGACATGTCCGATTGGAAATCGGACCTACGAATCTCCGCAAATGTATAAGACCATTCGTGTCGCCCGCATAGCGAACGACCTCCTTTTCCGCGCCTTGTCAAATGGAGTAAGCGCGGAAGGAAGTCAGTCGCTATGCGGCTGACCAAATTGCGGATTTTCTTAGGGACAGGCACTGATTTTCTCCAGGGAGCGCCTTTCACATGCCTGCTGCAAAATGCCGCTGGTAGAGCGGCTACTACACCGAACGACAACCCTTGCACTTCGCTGTGTAGCGCATGTCGCTCTACCAGCGCATTCGTTGCCTGCCTGTGCGTTGCACGCAGACAGGCGGCTATGCTGCGCTGGGTTCCTTGTGGTTTCAAAAATTAAATTGCAACCACTTTTGTCGTCTATGTCCAGTGATCTGGGCTTACATTACTTTGCGCGCGGGTTTTGTAACAGATAAAGGTATCCATCCTCACCGCCACAGACCAGCTCAGGGATGCCATCGTCATTGAAATCAGCCACGGTTGGACTGGTGGTGTGACCGGCTAACCGCTGCTCTGAGAGATCGCCCTCGTTCTTGAAGAAGAATTTTCCATCCTCGGCTTTGAATTGGCGGTAAAGGCAGACATTTTTAGAATTGGCCAGAATGTCGAGCTTGCCATCGCCATCCCAGTCGGTCAGACAGAACTTGCGGCGTCCGCTGGCGCCGGCACTCCCGCTGTTAAGTTGCAGCGGCTCGCCTTGCTCATCCACAAAAACGCGCTGCGGCGGCAGTAGAACCAGTTTATCCCCGCGTTTCTCCCGTTGAAACAGAGCGAGATAACCCTGGTGATCCAGCATCACAAGGTCGACCAAGCCATCGCCGTTCCAATCGGTTGCAAAGGGGGTTGTACGCCACTGCGTTAACAGGGCCTTGCCCTCTGGGCGCAGCCAGCCCCAGGCCAGGCTTGGTTGCTCGCCCTGCCACTCAACTTCAATTGGCCGCGCTGCTTCGAGTTCCAGGGTGCCATGTTTGCCGCTGTTACGGTACCAGACAACCTTGCCCCAGATAGAGTTAACAACAATATCCAGCAGGCCATCACCATCCCAGTCAGCAACTTTCACGGTTGTGTAACCCCACTTGCGTTCACACGGGCCCTGAATGCTGCCATTCTCGCCGGCCATGATGCGCAGAATTTCTCCGTCAGCCTTAAAATACTTTGGTGCCGCCCACCTGGGTTTGGCAACTCCTTGGCCGCTCAGGTTTTCGATGAAACAGATGTAGCCGGCCGTGTTGCCGCAGATCAAATCCAGATCTCCGTCGCCATCCCAGTCAACTGCATCCGGGGTTACCAGCGCGCCGAATTTGAGTTTATCAGCCTGCTGCCTGAAATAACGCGGCTGCTTGAAGATCGGTGTCCCGGCGCTGTCAAATTTTCCGCTGTTTTCAACTAGCGCCACGCGCCCATCCTCATCGCCGCAAATCAGATCAATATCACCATCCCCATCCCAGTCAAGCGCCACAGGTGTGATCATCTCCAGATCCATGGTTACCTTGGCGCCGGACGCATCCTTGATCCACACACCTGCCGCGTACTTGGGGGCTGTGCGCGTGCCGATGTTTTTGAAATATGTAAATCCATCCATAAATTCGCCGCAGAGCAGATCCAGGTCGCCATCGCCATCAAAATCGGCAAAGTTAGGGTAGGGGTTGCCGTAAACGTCGATCGGCTGGCCCGCAGCCTCAAGCATGACCGGTTGGTCGTACTCCGGTTTTTCGGTGCTCCCGATATTCCTGACAAAGTAAACATAACCGTGCAGGGGCTCGCGTTGCCAGACCCCGTTTTCATCGTAGCTGTTCGCCCACCCATAACCCTGCCAGTCACCGACCCCGATCACAACATCCAGGGCCCCGTCACCATCGTAATCAACGTAGCGCCAGACATTACCGCGCACCTTGTTGACATGAACATTGCTTTTAATCCCCTGGATCGTGGCTGGCTTGTCAAAGCCGGCGACCTTATAATCCTTGAATTCACGTCCATTGATCATAATACGCACCTCATCTCCAACGTAGCTTGGCGCGATATTGTGGAAGCCGGCACTAAGACGTTTGCCAGCCGCAAACAGCGGCAGCTTGCAAACCCTGCTGCCCAGCAAGCCAAAGGAATACTTATGCAGCTTTGAGGGTTTTGACAGATTCTCAAAATAATAAATTCCGTTATAGGGTGTGTCAGGGCAGGAGACCAGCAGATCCAGATCGCCGTCGCCGTCATAATCCATTGGCATGGGCCAGGCCCAGAGTCCGACACCCAGATCAACCTCAAGCCCCGCGTTGTTGTAGGCCATCCGCTCAAATTCGGCGGCGTGAATAGACGCAATTAAAAGCGATGAAACAATAAAAACAAATCTTTGCATTTTCTCTCCTTTTTTTCAGTAAATCGACTCAAATGATGAAATCGAAGTTGTCACATAAGCTCAGTTTGGCCGCGGCCCCTCCGGCTTAGCTCTGCTGGCGAAAAGTGTCAGTAGAAAACCGGCGAGGAAGATTACCATGGTGCCCAGCACAATTGAAAGATTGGTGTGGAGTTGGGGCAGACTCTCAAAGCGGCCCTGCAGCAGCGTGATCCAGGCAATAACGCACAAACCAAGCACGACGCCGATCGCCGCTTCGAAATTCCGCGCCTTTTTGCAGAAATATCCCAGCAAAAAAAGACCCAGCATGCCGCCGCTGAAGATTGACTGCATGGCCCACCAGGCATCCAGGGCGCTTTTGACCTTGATCATCGCCAGGGCGCAGCCAACACCGGCGATCCCCAGCAAAACCGTGGCCAGGCGCAGAAATTTCACCTCGGCCCGGTCATCCGCGTCACGGTTGAAATAGCGTTTATAGTAGTCGGTCATCATGATCGTGGCACCGCTGTTGAGGCTGGTCGAGATGGTGCTCATGCCTGCCGCAAAAACAGCTGCAATCAGCACTCCGGTTACGCCGGTCGGAAGTCCGTTAACTATAAAATGCGGGAAAACCTTATCAGGCGCTGACGCAAGCTCA
>JAQUCE010000062.1 GCA_028686345.1 Kiritimatiellia bacterium | reverse complement strand
GCGGCTACTACACCGAACGACAACCCTTGCATTCCGGGTGCAGCGCATGCAATGCCGCTGGTAGAGCGGCTACTACACCGAACGACAACCCTTGCACTCAGGGTGCAGCGCATGTGTAGCAGCCGCCCGCATAGTGGACGACTTCCTGTTCCGCGTTTTGTCAAATGGAGCTGGCGCGGAAGGAGGTCAGTCGCTATGCGGCTGACTATGCCGCACGCCTGGTCACTCGCACGCCGCTTGCAGTCGCCCGCATAGCGGACGACTTCCCTGCCTCGCGCCTTAAATCACTCCTTTAGCGATTCTGATTTTCCCGCATAAGAAACCTATTGATTGTACGTATATATATCATTGAGGAAGACAACAAGAGTGGTTTTTGAGAACGCCTGAGCAGTGAATAATTGCTGTTGGTGATTTTTAGTATAGGGGAGTGGGTTTGTTATGGTTAATGCAGCAGGTCATCATCTGTTTGTTGAGCTCAATTCTAAGGCTTACCATGGTATTAGTGTTGGTAATTGTGAAATAATATATTATTCGGGCTCAGCAGCAGGGCCGGGAGTCGGTACTGTGAAAAAAACCAGCCGCGCTGAGTTCAGTCGCGGGAGACCGGTCTATATGGAGCTGCATCTTGATCGAAGGTTTTCTGCTGAGGCCTCTGTTGAACGTGCTGAGAGCTTCTTGGGGAAGCGGACTTTAGCTCTTTTTGACAGTTGTTATGACTTTGTTGAGTGGTGTATCGAAGGACTGGATGAAAACACCATCTCAGAAGATGCGGAGTTTGCTGAAACCTCTTCAGCATAGAGGAGAGACCTTGATCCGCGCAAAACGTGGCGTGAGAGGAATCGACAAAGCTTGCGACAAAATATGCGACAAATGTCAAAAGGCTTGTAAAAAGCGCGCTCCGGGTTATCTGTTCAGCACGATTTGCGGTCATTTGTAATTAAATCCCGCAATACAGGTAAAAAGTGTGTTGAGATTAGCGGATGTAAATGGTAATCTAAAAACACATGAAAATTGTTGTGTTTTTGATTTATCTTTCATCATGGTTTTCTGCCCTGTGTGTGTGGGGGAGCTCGTGGAGTTTCGTTGGATCGAACACGGACGAGGGGTGCGTCAGGTTTTCAATTGATGGTGAATGCTGGTTTCTGACAAACGCTGTTGCTCAAGCAACGCAATTCAGCCTTGATCAGCGGAGCTGTTTTCTTCAGAAGGTCTCCGGTGGCTTTGCGCTTGAGGTTGAGATTGATGCTGAGACCATCACTGCAATGCAAAATGAGCACCTGCACATCGGCTTGATCCTGACTTCATCCCCGACTAATCTGCTGGCGCATACCGTTGTTTTCGCGTTAAATAATAATTTTCGCCTTCAATTTCTGGAGTCTTCAACAACTGACGATGGAAAGACGCTTGTGATGCCGGGAGACCAAAATCCCGGGATGCAACATAAACTAATCTTAAGGTATGCCAATCAGCGAGTCTATGCCTCAGCTGTTTGCGGTGAGCAGGGAGAGCTTAGTTTTGACTTTTCAGATGTGCCGGTTGATTTCGGCGACGATTTATTTGCTGGTTTGGTTGTGTTCCATAACGGGGATGTTGGTTGCTATAACTATGTGGTGCGGAATCTCTCTGTCAGAGAGTTGAGAGATGGAGAGCTTGACCATTTCTCTGTTATTCCCGCACCGCCTGTGATCTGGCGACCTGATAGCTGCCTGTTAGATAAGCAGGGGGGTGTGCTCCAATGGCAATCCACTGACGGGAAGTATGTTGCCAAAGTCCCGACAAACGGCAAAGCCCGGCCACCAACGTTTGTCACTGCCGCTGAGAATGGCTACGCTTGCGTCAGGTTTAACGGCGTTGATCAAGTGCTGTCAGTGGTGGGCCAACAGCCGATCAATGATACTCCGTGTTGTACGGTTATCTGTGTGTTCCAATGCGGAGCGCAATCTGGCATGCAAGGCACGATGCTTAAAAACGACTACTTCTGGTGCAACTCCTATTTGATATCATCTGACTTCAGCGACCAGGAACACCCCCTCAATGATTTTACTGTTGCAATCAGTGATGACTATGGAGCTGTGGCCGGGATTGGGCTCAAAGGACACTATCGCGCCTCCAAGAGGCTTAAACTGCCGCGGGTGACAGACGAGAGGCCGCATGTTGTCGTTTTTCGACTGGATGAGGATAATCGCGTTTTTAGATTAAATGTGGATGGTGTGGAGTTGAAGTCATGGCCCTTGCTATGGCAGAGACGGGGCGCTTATCCGATTGCGTTTGGCGGAGACTCGCGGTGTGTTGATACAAGGTTCTTTAAGGGTGATATATTTGAGATACTGTTTTTTAATGGTCGTTGTTTGACAGAGAGCGAGCTTAGCATGGTCGGCATAAACCTTGCGAAAAAATACGGTGTTGTGAACCATGCTTATGAAGTTAAGGCAGACGCATCAATGCCGCCACCCTATATTTCCGAAGCTATAACTGATCGTTTCCTGGAGATTACCTCTCAGCCCCGCAGTTGCCGCACACTTTTTGGGCAGGAGGCTTCCTTTGCTGTAAGAGCAGGTGGAGGCGAGGAGTTGAATTATCTTTGGTTTGAGGATGACCAACCGATTCCATGGCTGACAACACCTGAGATCTCTATCTTAACCGGAAAAAACAGGTTTATCTCGCGACGCTATAAGTGCCGGGTTTCGAATGGTAAAGGCGCTGTTTTTACTGATGAGGCACTTTTGGAGGTGGAGTATGAGTAGTGACCACAGGCGCGCCCCGGAGTGTAATGATGACACCTTCTCTCTGCCCATGCCTCTCAGCCCTGAACAGGATATTAAAATTCTCGCAGCAGGGGATGTTCTTGGCAGTTACAGAGTGCTGCGCAAAATCGGCCAAGGTGGCATGGGCTGCGTTTATGAGGTCGCGCACATTCACCTGAATAAACGATATGCCTTGAAGGTTCTTAGTCACGCTGATCCGCTGCTTTTGGAGCGGTTTAAGATTGAGGCCCGGGTTATGGCCAACATGCTCCATCCCAATATTATTCGGGTGCACCAGATGGAGGTGGATGAAGAAAAGGGCCTTTGCTATTTTGTGATGGATTATGTTTGTGGTCGCGTTGCAGAGGGTGAGTCAAAGGCTTTGCACTCGTTAGCTGATTACATCTCGCAGCCTGGACAAAGATTGCAGCCGGAGAGGGTGAAGGAAGTTCTCCTTGATATATGCTCGGCTCTTGAATATGCTCACTCTTTCAACGACGAAGGTGTCATCCATAGAGACCTTAAACCCTCGAATATCCTGATTGATGAGAATGGAAGCGCATATATCACTGATTTTGGAATTGCAAAGATATTGGGCCAGGGTTACTACCGCGAAATAATTGAAAAGTCTCACTCACTCTCTATTGCTCCAGGAAAGGGAGGCGATGTTATACGCTCGCTCGTTGGCACCATAGAGTTTATGGCGCCGGAGCAGAGACAAGGTGCCGCTGTTAGCGCCCAGAGCGATATCTACTCTGTCGGTGTTATCATATATAGATTGCTGACCGGGTATCTGCCGGCAGGTGCCTGGAAAGCTCCTTCCCTGTGTGGCGTTGGTTGTTCGGCTGCGTGGGATGTTGTTGTTGACAAGTGTCTTGCGCCCCATTTGCAGGAGCGCTATAAGAGCGTGCGGGAACTCAAAGATGAGATTCATAAGATTGCCGCGCTCTCTCATTCCCGAAAAAAGTTATTTTTGTCAGTTGCGGTTATCGGCTTGCTTTTGATTACAATTGGGTCGGTTTATGCGCGGAGAGTTGCTGTTCGCCCGCATGCACCACCAAATCCAGTAATATCCTGTTTTGACCGTGGCCACATGCGGAGTTGGAATGGAATCAGTTGCGAGCTGACGCTAAAGGGCGGCGGCAAGCTGGGTGCCTTGAAAGAGATTCCATGCGAGGTTGCCCTGAGCTTAGATGAGGAGCGCTGGGCCATTCTGAGTGGCGCTCTAATAAAGGAGGTCGGAGCTGACCTACACGCTTTTCGTTTTAACAAGACCATGCACGGGCGCCATATCCGGCTCAAAGTATTGCATCCGGAGCTGGGTAATCGGGTTGCTGTTAAAAAGTTGAATGTCTTATAAAGGGAGATGCTATGGTGACTACACCGGTTACTTTGTTGGAAAACCTGATTAACGCGCCATCCCAGCAACTGTGGTCAGAGTTTTATAGTGTCTACTGGAAGGCGATACTAATTTTTTGCAGCAAACAAGGACTGCTTCCTTCGGATGCCCGGGATGTGCTGCAGGAGAGCATGCTGACACTCTTTAAGCATCTGAATAACGGCGATTTTCAGTACGATACAAAGAAGGGTAAATTCAGAAATTATCTCTTTGTTATTGTCCGGAACAAAGCCACTGACGCTTACCGTAGAGGAAAGATAAGGGAGACCATATCGCTGGATGCCTTGCAGGAGAAAGGGGCTGTTTTTCAGGATAACACCTTGAAGCCCGAGGAGTTGTTGGAAAAGGACTGGCAGTATTGCTTGATTGAAAGTGCTTTAGAGCGACTCTATATTGCGCCGGAGATCGAGCGAACCACCGTGGATGTATTTGTGGATTATGCGGTGCGCGGTATGTCGGTTGCCGATGTGGCGCAAAAATATGGTCTTAAACAGAATGCTGTTTATCAAATCAAGAGTCGTATTATAAAACGTTTAGCAATTGAAATTGATGTTTTGCAAAAAATTTCAGACAAGTTCAATAAGATTTGACTGAGTTCAACGTATATATAGGTAGAGGAACATATGAAGAAATATTCACTAGTTGAATGGCTACAAGATACTACCGCTCTGGTGTCTATTGATGATCTTATAAAGCAGAAGATGGATGCCTGTTTCCGCCAACTTAAAAATGTGACGAAACTCATATCCGATGCACATCAGAGGAAATTAGTGCCGGCAAACAGCAGGGGTTTACTTCACTGCAACGCCTCAAGTGCGGTTTCTTTTATTGAGTTGAGTGACGCGGAGGTGAACGTGGGCCGGAGCTCTGATTGTTGGCTTATAATTGACGATAAGTATTTGTCCAAAGTGCAGTTCAAGATTTATCGCATCGAAGAGTTCTTTGTTCTGAGTGATTGCGGATCAAAGAACGGAACAAGCGTTAACGGAGAGCTGGTTAACCAGCGTACGCTGGTTAACGGGGATTGCATTACAGCAGGCAAAACAACATTGCTCTATGTTGAAAATTTATCACAGGCTTTTCAGTAGGGCGAAGACCTTTCACACAGCAGACAAGCCAACTTAAAACCGGGCGAGCAGCTCTAACATAGCCGCACTCTCTTTGACATGATAGTCGGCAATCGAGGCATCGGCGCCGACCTTGATGGAGCAGGAGCCGTCAGGCAGAACCGCGAACATCTCTTCGTCGGTCACATCATCACCGGCGCACAACACAAAGTCCCAGCTCTCTCTCTGAAGCCACATACTGACAATATTACCTTTGCTGGCATTTAAGTCGCGGACTTCAAGAACCTTGCTGCCGTCGAGCAGGCTGAGCTTCTCATTTTGAATGTACTCCATTAATGTGTCACGCAGTTCATTTAGCCGGACATGAGCTTGATCCGGTTCGCAGAGCCGGTAGTGCCAGGCCAACCCCATAGTTTTTTCTTCGATAAAGGATTTCGGGGTGCGATCAACATAGGACTCCATCACTGGACGGATCTGGGCTTTCCAGCCATCATTCAGTGCCAGGTGCTGGTGCCACTCGCCGTTGGCCGGGCGGACCCAGATTCCATGTTCAGCAGAGAGATCAATCGGAAGCTTTGCGAACCAGCCATCCAGATCGGCTTTTTTACGCCCGCTACAGATCAGTACCGTGGTTTGCGGATCATTGGCCAGCTTATTTAAAAGCTTGAGAAGTTCCGGGGTGGGCTTGGCCTGCTCAGGCAGGGGGCAGAGGGGGGCGAGCGTACCGTCATAATCGAAAATCAGCAGTCGGCGCTTTGCCCGCTGATAGCGGTCGGCAATTTTGCCGTAATCCGCTGGTTTGAGCAGGGTTACCTTGGAGTAAGGCATTTGGCAGGTGTATTCCTGCAGTTTGTGCATAAAGTCATCGGCCCAGTATTTGACCGTATAGCGTTTCAAGCGGTTGTGTAAGATTTTGTTGCGGCGGATCTGCTGTTCGACCGGCATTTCAAGGGCCTCTTTGATTGCGGCCGCGATGGCGTTCATATCATTGGGGTTGACCGAGAGAGTCTCGCTCAACTCAGAGCTGGCACCAGCGGTTTCGCTGAGGATCACGACACCCCGATAATCTTTGCGGCAGGCGATATACTCTTTGACCACCAGATTCATGCCGTCGCGCAGGGGTGTGACCAGCATAACATCCGAACCGCGGTAGAGTGAGGCCAGCTCTGCAAATGCAAAACTTTGATAAAAGAACCAGACCGGCATCCAGCCAATCTGGCCCAGCCTGCCGTTCACCTCACTGACCAGCTCTTCAACCTCCCTTTTCAGATCGCTGTAAGCATCGACCTGCGTGCGGGAGGGCGCGGCAATCACAATTAAATTCACTTTGCCCTGATAATTCGGATTGAGCTCCAGGAAGTGGGCAAAGGCGCGAATCCTCTCCGGAATTCCTTTGGTATAGTCCAGCCGGTCAACAGAGAGAACGACCTGACGCCCGCTGGTCTCTGCGAGCAGCTTAGCGGTTCCTTCGCAGATCGCGTCCACCTCGCCTGATTGGTTGTAGCGCTCATAATCAATACCCATTGGAAAGGCATCCACCTTTATCAGCCGGTTGCCCAGCTGGATTTTCCCGAATTCATTTTCATAACCCAGCAGTCGGCGGGCACTGCTGAAAAAGTGGCGCACATAGTCGTAGGTGTGAAACCCAATCAGGTCGGCACCCAGGATTCCAGAGAGTATTTCCTCGCGTCGGGGAAGCAGCCGGAACATCTCATACGAGGGGAAGGGGATGTGCAGGAAGAAGCCGATTCTGACGCGGGGGTGACTTGCCCTGATCATAGCGGGCAGCAGCATCAATTGATAGTCATGTACCCAGATGATGTCATCCTCCGCGAGCTGATCCGCTACCGCATCATAGAATATCTGATTGACCTCGCTGTAAGCGGTCCAGTGATCATGCTCCCAAGTGGTCATGTTCGGAAAGTAATGAAAGAGCGGCCAGATTGTTTTGTTGCAGTATCCGTAGTAGAAATTATCGACCTGCTCTTGCGTCAGATAAACCGGGAGGCAGCGGTATTTTTTTCTCAGTGCTGCATCGATCTTTTTTTTGTTGGTTGGGGTGAGTTGTTCGGCTTCAATGCCGCTCCATCCAATCCAGAGGCTGTTCTCTTCGGCGTGAACTGATTTTAGTCCAGTGGCCAGTCCGCCGATGTTTTCACTGATCTTGATCTGGTCATCTGAAGCAACCGCAATCGAGACTGGAAGTCGATTGGATATGATAATTGTGCGTGCCATTATAGCTCCTCTTGTCTTTGTATGTTCTCGATCAAATCAACCAGCAGGGATTCGTCATCAAAATCTCCTTCGCAGAGCGATAACGCGCAGTCGATTAAGGCCAGATGGGAGTAGCCCTGCGGGAAGTTGCCCAGTTGCTCTTTGGTTTCAAAGTCCAGGTCTTCGCTCATCAACCCGAGGTGGTTGCGGTAGCTGAGCAGTTGATGAAACATCTTCCGCGCATCACTTCGTTCCCCGATATTCCAGAGAGCCTTGACCATCCAGAATGAGCAGACCGTGAAGCTGGATTGCGGCAGCCCAAAATCATCCTCATTCTTATAGCGATACATCAAGCCATTGCGGCAGAGTCTTTGACGGGTAACCTTGACGGTTGAGATGTAGCGGGGGTCGTCAAATTCCACAAATCCAAAATCAGCGATCAGCAGGTTGGCTGCATCAACAAATTGATTGTCGTATGCCTGGGTGAACGAGCCGACCTCTGCGTTCCATCCTTTTGCTAGAACATCCGCTTTGATGTTGTCTCGGATGGTTATCCAGCCCTGATAGCGGTCGATACATTTGAGCTCCTCCGCGATTTTGATGCCGCGGTCAAGCGCCACCCAGCAGAGAACCTTGGAGAAGACAAAGTGAGCGGTGTTGCCGCGAAACTCCCAGATGCCCACATCCGGTTCCTGCCAGCGTTCAGAGACTGTTCGCACCAGCGTGCGGGTAATGGTCCACAGCCGCTCGATGGTGGCCACATCGCTCCTGAATGTTTGTGTGAATCGGTAGATGGCATCCAGCAGCACGCCGTAGATGTCATTCTGTTTCTGGGTATAGGCTGCATTGCCGACACGCACCGGTTTAGAGTCCTTGTACCCGGCCAGCCAATCCAATGTGTGTTCGGTCAGATCTTTTTGCCCGCGTATGCCGTACATGATCTGAACTTTGTCATCTTTAAAGGGAATCACCCGCATGATGTAATTAAAGAAATTATGGGCTGTGTTGAAATGACCGATTTTGGCCATCACACGCAGGATCATTGAGGCATCACGGATCCAGCAGAAACGATAGTCCCAGTTGCGCTCCTCACCGATTGTCTCGGGCAGCGAGGTGGTGACAGCCGCCAGAATTGCGCCGCTCTCCTGAAAGGTCAGCAGCTTCAGAACCAGGGCGCTGCGGCGAACCTCATCCACGTATGCCGTCAGATTCAGTGAGCGATTAATCCATTCAAGCCAATAGACTTTCGTTCTCTGAAACTCCAGATGAACCCGTTCAAGGCTGAGCGGCAGCAGCTTCTGGTGGTAGCTGATGTCAAAATACAGGTCGCCTGTTAGTGTGAACTCTCGACCTTGGAGCACATCATCGAAGTCGGCGTTGGTATAGAGATAGATTGATTCATAGGAGTCGTTGCTCACCGTGCTTTTAATGAAGTCGCCTTTGGCAAAGGTGTTGGTCGGATGTTCGGCATAGCCTAAACAGGGTTGATAGGCAATCGACAGACGGGGTTTGCCGGCAAGCAGGCGCACAATGCGGATCACCTCAGGCGGGCAGTTGTACACGCGGTCATCCGACTTATAGCGGGGCATGAAATCAATTACTTGCAGTGTCCCGCTGTCGCCGCTGAATGTTGTTTCAACAATATTCGTGTTGGGGATGTACCGCTGCTCAATTTTGAAAGATGGGTCAACCTTGATCCCGAAGCACCCCCCTTTATCTTTATCGAGTAGTGATCCAAAGAGCGACGGCGAGTCAAATTCGGGCAGACAGAGCCAGTTGATGGTGCCGGAGCTGTCAATTAAAGCTGCTGATTTACAGTTACCAATAATAGCAAAATCCATAAAAATCCTTTTAAATTCTCTTATTTGTTAAGGGGTTCAAAATGTTGATGCTTTTAACAATAGCGAAAACGCGGCTTTCTGTCGATAATTAATCGTAAAGCGCAGAACCGTACACTTTGCGCTCTCAAAGGTTGATAAGTTGGTGGTTAAGAGCCCGCTGCTTTAGTTATCGGCCTTTTTTTTGTTTTTCCAGTCGTAAACCCCTTTGTCGTCCCGCCAGAGTTTCTTTGAGGATGACTTCTTGATCCCGGTTTTAGGACTCTGCTTGGTGGCAGCGGGGCAGGGAGGTGGCGGCGCCGGCGGAGCTGTTTTTTTTACATGCGTCGGTGCAGGCGGCGTTTTCAACGCCTCTTCCTGTTGCTTTTTGCGGCTGGCTCTGAGTTTTACGCGTTGAATTGAGCCGCGCAGTTTATTCCACTGAGCCTCTACCGGGCCCTCATAGATCTTATTGAAGCAGGTGGTGACAAAAGCGTTGGCCTTTTTTACGAATGGCGTTTCCTTGGCGAATGTTTCGGCCAGGACGATCACAGCGGTTAAAAGAAATAAAACAGCTATAGTTTTTTTGAACATGTGACTCTCCTTTTTATGATAGAATAAACCTGCGATTTCTGACATCCAATGGGGCGCTGGTAAAAATCAAGTTATTAAAATAATACCATAGGTTGCCGTGACGCGTAAAAGGAATTTATTAAGGTGTAACCTTTTACCCCTCAGTTGCGTATTGTATGGTAAGGAGACAATTTATCTACTAAAAGGAGCAGCAAAGATGAAAAAATGGATCATGGCAGCTGGGATTATCAGTGTATCCCTCTTACAGGCGGAACCGGTCAAGACGCAGTATCTCTCACCGCAGGCGGTGTGGGCCGTGCATTTGGATCTGGATCTGATTAGGAACGCTCAGGACGGACTGTGCGCTTGGCTGATGGAGCAGACCTATGAGCCTGAAACAGCGCGCAAACTGGCGGGCGCTCAGATGTTTCTGGGATTTGATTTACGGCAGGATCTGCACAACATCACCATCTACGGGCTAACCCAGGATGAAACAAGCTCAGTCGCTTTGCTTGAGGGAAAATTAAATGTGGCGCGCCTGAGAGAGCTGCTGGATGCAGCGGATGATCACCTGATGGAAGTTATCGATGGCTATGAAATTCACTCGTGGAGCAAAAAAGAGGATCCCATGGAGAGCTCTTTCGCTGCTTTCCGTGGCGAAGACCTGCTGGTTTTCGGGTCGCAGAGAGATGTGCTGGTGCAAGCGCTAAAACAGGTGGATGGCTCTGCGGCAGGTGCCGCCGCACCTGGTCTGTTAAACTTTACCCAGGATAAAGCCCTGTTAACAGCGGCGTTTAAGAGTGAAAAGCCCCTGCAGTGGGCGCGGGCCGGGATGTTGAAGCTGGCAAACTCCGGAGTTTTCGCAATTGAGGAGTCTGCCGGCGAAATCAGGGTTATGATGTCACTGGAGGTGGCTGACGAGGAAAACGCGGAAAACATCTACCGTGTGGCCGAGGGACTGCGCGCCATGATCCTCTTCGGAGCAGCGCAAAAGCCCAGTGCCGCTGAACTGGCCAAATCCGTGGTGACGCAGAAGAAAGAGCGCACGATTTCAATTGCCCTGGTTGCGCCCTCGGAGCAGGTGGTCAAGGTGTTGCGTGAGGGTGTTGACCTTAAAAAGGTTAAAAAAGCGGTCAACAAATAGTTATGGAGCGCATCCAACAGTATGCGCGTGAAGCGGCGGACGGGTCGATGGACGCTTTCGACCAACTGGTGCGCCATTTCAGCCGCCCGATGCTGACCTTTTGCCGCGGCAAAAGCCCGCGTGGCGCTGAAGACTTGGCGCAGGAGGTTTTTGTGACAGCCTTTCGCAGGCTGGGCAGCTATAACCCCGCGCGCCCCTTTGGCCCTTGGCTGTTTGCCGTTGCCAGACGGGTGGCAATTGATGTTTCGCGGAGGCGTAAGCCGGTTGAGCCGCTCGATCTGATCGAAGATGTGGCGGACACTGCCACGCCGGCCGAGGATGCTGCGGCTGTGGATACCGTGAACACGCTCTGGCGTATTGCGCGCCAGAGCCTCCCGCAGCTCCAGTTCCAGGCACTGGAACTGCGCGCCGCCGCTGACCTGTCAGTGGCGGAAACTGCGGCTGCCATGGGGCTGACGCAGACATACGTGAAGGTGCTGCTGTTTAGAGCGCGCCAAAGGTTGGTGGCAATCGGCGCGGATGCGCCGCTGCGCGAGGGTGCCGCAGCCGCGGCGGCGATCAACCGAAAAAAGGAGTATTTATGAACTTATGCAAACTGCACCAATGGCTCTGGAGCTGCGCCTCGGAAGAGGGGCGCGAGCTGCCGGCACTGACAGAGCAGCACCTGCGACGCTGCAGCCGCTGCCGCGAGATCGTGGGGGCTATGCAGCAGGTGAATGCCAAACTCGGAGTAGACCCGGTGGAGATTGATGAACACTGGCATGCTGGTGTGATGGGAGAGATCCGAGGCATCACGCGTCCAGCTCCCCGCCCGGCTGTGTGGCCTCTGCCCGTGAGCCTGGCAGCTGTGGCGGCAGCCTGTGTCGCCGCGTTTTTTCTGCGCCAAGAGCCGTCGCTGGAACACGGTGAAGCTCAAACAACAACGCTCCAGGTTGCGTCATCGCTTGCTTCAGCCGCAGGTGAGGTGGCTGGCTCGCTTGAGCATGAGGGGGCCGCCCTGCAACAGGATCTGCAGCAGGCGCTCCAGATCGCGACATCCTGTCTGCCGTTTTAAGTTCGGCTGCCTCTAAATCCGAGGTCAATAAGCAAGTCGCCGGGTCACCGGGTCACCAAGTCGCCAAGGCAAAAAAGCTTATCGCCTGGACTGCGGAGCAACCTGCAAGATACAAGCTGGAGCTCGGAGATCCTTTCCGTGCGCCCTCCAGACTACTGGACATAGACGTGAAATTTATCAAGTTAATCCTGTTATCCTGTCAAAAACTGGTTGCCTGCCTGTGCGTTGCACGCAGACAGGCGGCTGTGCTGCGCTAGGTTCCTTGTGGTTTCAAAAATTAAAGTGCAACCATTTTGACCCCCTATGTCCAGTGATCTGAACTCCTGTCGTCAAAACAGGAAGTTAAGCTAGTTCTCCTCATAGGCTGTTGCATGAAAGCACTTGTGTTTTTAACTGCAAGGGAGCTTTAGCGCCCGGAGCGCAGAGCCAAACTCATAAATTCGGCGCGGGTGGCCTCCTCGTTGTGAAAACTGCCGAGCACCGATGAGGTGGTCATGACGCTGTTCTGCTTTTTAACGCCGCGCATCATCATGCAGAGGTGTTTGCACTCCATGACCACGCCGACTCCCTCCGCGTGGGTGACATCCATGACCATATGGGCGATCTGCTCTGTCAACCGCTCCTGAATCTGCAGGCGCCGTGCGAAAACATCGACAATGCGCGCCAGTTTGCTGACGCCCAGCACCTTGTTCTGCGCAATATAGCCGATATGACACCTGCCGAAAAAGGGCAGCATATGGTGCTCGCAGAGGGAGTAAACCTCAATATCGCGGGCAATGATCATGTTGTTGGAGCCAGTGTCAAAGAGGGCGTTGTTGATCACCTCATGCGGATCCACGCTGTAGCCGTGCGTTAAGAACTGCCATGATTTGGCAACCCTTTTGGGGGTGCTGAGCAGCCCTTCGCGCTCCGGGTCTTCGCCAATCTCAATCAGAAGTTCGCGTATCAACTCTTCAACTCTCTCAAGGTTCATATTGTAATCTCGCTTTTAGTTTAGTGGTTAAATCATGTACGGCAACCAGGTTTTCGTTCGGCTGCGAAATCTCCATTTGCGCCAGAGGCTGGGGCATCCCCGGAATTGTGATCTCCGGCGCTAATTCCAGTAAGGGGCGCGCGACAAAAGCTCGGCGCGTTATATCCGGATCCGGTATTGTCAGGCAGTTGCTATGGATGCTGTGGGCACCATAGAGCAGCAGGTCAAGGTCAATCTCCCGGGCAGCGTAGGTGTCCGCGCCTCTGACCCGCCCCAGTGTTGCTTCAATCTCACGTAAAACCGAGAATTTAACCGCCGCTGCATCCAGCTCGGTCACTCCCTGCCACACGCAGTTGATGTAAGCGGCCTGCTCCGGTCGCCCCAGCGCCGCGCTGCGGTAGCAGGTGGAGAGTGCCACGACTCTGATCCGCTGTCGCAGGAGATCCAGCGCCTGAACCAGATTACGCTCAGGCTCAATGTTCGAGCCAACACCGATATAGATGATCTCACTCACGGGTGCGGGTTATCTCCACCGCGACAGTCCGCGCAAAGCGCAGCGCCCCGGGTTTACTCACGTTCACATCCACCCGCATCACGCGCGCATCGCTGAGGCAGATCTCCGCAACCATTTGCGCCAGCTTTTCAACCAGCTTAAAGGAGGAGGCCTCCACCTCTTTGATAATGTTTTTCTTGATGGTCACATAGTCAACCGTGTCATCAATCTCATCGCTGACGCAGGCCTTTGAAAAGTCGGTGAAAAGGGTGATGTTGAGGTTGACGTTTTGCGGTGTTGTGCGCTCCCACTCGCGCAGGCCGATGATACACGGGAGTTGAAGATCACTTATCTGGATTTTATCATAATGTTTACGCGTCATAGCTGTGTGCTCCGATATGCTGGCCGCCGTCAACATAGATGACCTGGCCGGTTATAAAAGAGGCTTGGCAGAGGTAGATGACAGCATCGGTGATATCCTGCACCGAGCCATGACGCCGCAGAGGAATGGAGGTTGCCCTGACCTTGAGGTAGGCTGCGTCTTTACCCGGCGGCGGCAGAATTGCGCCGGGCGCCACACCATTAACGCGTATCTCCGGGGCCAACTCTTTGGCCAGCATGCGCGTGAGCGTGAAAAGGGCGCGTTTTGAAAGGTGGTAGGCCGCGTGCTCAATGTCGCATTCCAGGATCCGGGTGTCGAGGATGTTGATGATCTGGCCACCGTTGTTCTGCTCTGCCAGCGTTTGGCTGAGCAGCAGGGGGCTCAGGGCATGGATGTTCATGTTAAGGGCGAACTCCTCGGGTGTGATCGCAACAACCTGTCCCTGATGGAAAACGCTGGCATTGTTGATCAGAATATCAATCGGAGCGCCGGCCAGGGTGCGTGCTTGCTCCAGCAGCGTGGCGCTTTGACGGGGATCCGCAAGATCGCATTGCACAACCCGGCAGTTCACCCCTGTGGCTCTGATCACCTCGGCGGTGGCAGCGGCTTGTTCCATCGAGTGGTTGCAGTGAAGCACCAGATCCGCCCCTTGTTCGGCCAGGGCCAACGCAATTGCGCGGCCAATGCGCTGGGCCGCGCCGGTGACCAGAGCGAATTGTCCATGTAACGGTAATTTCATGCTGCACAGTATCACAAAATCAGGCGCATAATTCAAGTATCGTTTATCACTAAAACCATGTTGACAAAGTTTCCAGGGTATAATAAAATTTTATTACTTACTCAGATAATATCTATTTATAAGGAGATGTGTTGTTATGAACTGCTTCAAAAAAAGATGGTTGTTGGGTCTGATAACAGGATGTGCCGCAGGGTTTTCTATGCTAGCTGGTGCAACCGTCCTTACCTTTGAAGGTTTTAGTGGTAAGGACGCAAGAATTTGCGATTTCACAAATACAAGCGGTGATACTTTTGGATCACGCATAACCTCTAACGGGCCGATGACCTACACTGGCGCTGGAACTCAGATCATCGCATTCAAGAGAGGGAATGGGTGGACACCCAATGTCACTCTGAATTGGGGCAATAATACTCAGCCTCGTTTCGATTTTTGGGATAACTGGGATGGAAGGGGGGCTGTAGCGCAGATTGAATCTGACGCTGAGCGCAGCAATGTTGACTTGGTTTTTACCCCTGATGCCGGATATGGGGTTCGAATCAACTCCTTTGAACTGGACGCATGGAACGATGGCGGAGAGATGATCGTTGAGTGGAGCGTTTTATCAGGGATGGATCTCCTGGCCAGCGGCACCACCTATCTTTCCAACAGCGGTGAACGCAAGATCGTGCAGACCGGTCTTAACAATCAGGATATCTCTTTAGGGCAACCCGTCACGCTTGGCTTTAAGCCGAGATCAGGAAAGGTGAATTACCTGGCAATGGACAACTTAGATTTTGATCAGTTCAATGATCCGGCTCTAATGAAGCTGTCTATCATGAGCTTCAATGTGTGGACAGTTGAAGACACAGGGGCGGGTGTGAACAAGATTGTTGATATTGTCCGTCAATCAGGTGCCGATATCGTGGGATTTCAGGAATTAAGCAATGCGTCGGCTGTTGCGGGAGCTTTGGGTTGGTTTGTGCTCTCTCAAAGCAGCTCGGATGTGCAGATCATTAGCCGTTATCCGATTATTGCAGAGAGCTCCGCCTCAATTCCATATAAGGGCGCGAAGATCCGCGTGGCAGCTGAGACCGATGTCTGGCTCTTCAACTGCCACCTGCCAGCTTACCCTTATCAGCCGGAAGATCTGCGCGATGGAAAACTTGCAAGAAACGAGGCGGCTGTGATCGCGGCGGCGCTCGCCGCCCGCGGTTCACAGGTGGCTGCCCTGACCAATGAAATAATTGCATCGGGTGTGATCAATCACTATCCTACGTTCGTGACTGGCGACTTTAACGAGCCCTCCCATCTGGATTGGACGCAGGCCACAGCTGATGCAACACCGCGCGATTACGACCTGGCGGTCAATTGGCCCGCCTCCTCCAGCATGGTGGCAGCCGGTTTCACTGACTCCTTCCGCTCCGTTCGCGGCAACCCGGTGAGTGTGCCTGGTTACACTTGGACTCCCGGGGCTCCGCCGCCGCAAATTGACGCTGACGAGGTGCTCGATCGAATCGACTTTGTTTACGCTGCCGGCCCGCAGCTGTCTCTTCAAAGCTCCTATAATATTGGGTATACCGTCACTAACACTCACACGGATATTGCGATTGCCGACTATCCCTCTGACCATCGCGCTGTGCTCTCAACCTTCTATATCCCATTGCTTGGCAAACCCCTAAAAGAGAGCGGCCAGACAACCCTGACATTTGAGGGCAAAGACAGGAACAAAAGGATGCCGATTCATTGGGGTAGCGGGGTCTCCACCAATGAACCCGGAATCAAAACCGTGAAAGAGGGAACACCGCATATCACACTCACCTGGAGCACCAGCGCGGATTGCAAATGGGAGTTTTACAATGATGACGAGTGGAGTGGCGCGCAAATGGATAATTTTGAAGAAGGTAAGACCTTTGACCTGCTGTTTACTCCTGCTGACGGTTACGGAGTCAGAGTAAGTTCATTTGTTTTTGATGATTATGTAAATTGGTATGGGGGAAACAGGTTTAATTGGGCGCTTTTGGAGGACAACGCAAACGGAACAGTGATTACCTCGCAAACAGGGGTGTTGACGAAGGATGGTGAAAAAAAATTGATTTCAACCGGGATGTTTACTCCGCACTATGGCCCAGTTTTACTGCGGATTACTGGCGGAGTGGATCCAGACTCTGTGAGTAATTCTGATCAAGCTTTAGACAATATCGTCTTTTCCGAGTCACAGGTACCGTGCCTCCGTACGCTCATATTACTTAAGTGAGGGCGCGGGCGCTGTTGGTGGCCGATCCTTATCTCTTTCGACCAGCCACAGGCAGCCGTTGTTTGATTCGGATTACGATTTTAAACTCCGCTCGTGTAAATCGTCAACTAGCATCCACTGCTATCGTAAACCAAGGGCGCGGCTGACCAGAGTGCGCAACCTGATTGCTCGCGTGCCGCCCGCAGTCGCCCGCATAGCGGACGACTTCCTTGCTTCGCGCCTTGGTTTCCAAACGGACATGTCCGATTGGAAATCAGACCTACGTTGCTCCCGCACATTCCAGCTTGAATGAAAATGTTTTCTGCAAGCAAGATGCTTGCACTACTCCACTATTACTTTTAATTTCTCTCTCAGTTGTCAAGTGGCTTTCAAAATACATGTGTTTCGAGTATGATAGAGCGCATGTTATTATCAAAAGAGCTGGCCAAGGAAAATCTGTAGACAGAGATCCTCTCCCTGTTGAAAAAAGAGCGCTTTGAGATTGATTCCGCAGTCATGGCGGAGACTCTGGGCTTAAAAGAGAAGGCTGTCAAAGCAGTGCTGATCAACCGTAAAAACTCGGTGACCAACTTGTTGAAATCTTTTTTATTCTGCGGTCATACTTGAGTTTATTGGCAATAATCACTATTATACACAGATGCCTCGCACGGGAAAGGAAATAGAATAAAGTGAATTGCAAAAATGACTCGATGAATCGCTTGCTGGATGTGATGCGCAGGCTGCGCGCTCCGGATGGCTGCCCATGGGATAGGGAGCAGAGCATAGCCTCGCTAAAACCTTGTTTGCTGGAGGAGTGCCATGAGTTGCTGGAGGCCATGGATGGTGATGATATGGACAATCATATCGAAGAGCTCGGCGATGTTCTGCTGCAGGTTGTTTTTCAGTGTGTTATCCGTGAGCAGGAGGGGGCGTTCACCTTTGATGAGGTGACGGACGCAATCGCAGAGAAGCTGATCCGCCGGCACCCGCATATTTTCGGTGATGTGAATGTGGAAACATCGGGTGAGGTTCTGAAAAACTGGGAGCAGATCAAACAGCTTGAGCGCAGCGCGACTCCCGAGCGCTCGGCGATTGACGGTGTGCCAGCCACACTGCCAGCTCTGCTCAAGGCGCAGCGCATGCAGTCAAAGGCCTCGCGCGTTGGTTTTGACTGGAAGGACTCCACCGGTGCGATTGCTAAGATCCATGAGGAGATCGCCGAGTTAATGACAGCGCAGCAGAGTGGTGATCCTGAAGCAACCGCCGAGGAGGCCGGTGATCTCCTGTTCTCAGTGGTCAATTACTGCCGTTTTATTGATGTGGATGCCGAGAGCGCCCTGGAGTTGACCAACCGGAAGTTTTCCAGACGCTTCAAAGCGGTTGAGAAACAGGTGCGAGAGGCAGGTAAAGAGATGCAGAAGTGCACCCTTGAAGAGCTGGATGCTATCTGGAATAAGGTCAAACGCAACCTGTAAAGCCGCGTTTTCCCGGTGCTGACAATCTTCAGCAATTCTAATTATGCCCGCGTCTCTGCTCAGACAGCACGCTAAAGCGTGAACTACATGCGGTTTCCGGGGTATGTAGTTCACGCTTTAGCGTGCTTTCGGTCATAATGAGAATTGCTGCAAAATCTTGGTTGCGCGTTGACAATCAGCATGATAAGTAGTAAGTTATTGCAAGTGCGGTACGTGCATGACGTTTAATAGCGAACAAGGAGAGATTTATGAACATGTTTAGCAGACAGGTATTGGGAGTGACATTGTTGCCTCTGTTCATGGCGTGCGGTGCACGCGCGGATGTCTCGGCTGCCTGGAACCAGGATAGCGACGGCAACTGGTCTCAGGGTAGCAACTGGAGCGGCGGCAACCCTGCCGCTGGCGCCACCGGCGTGGCAACCTTTGCCAATCTCATCACTGCCAGCCGGACAATCACAATCGACTCCTCGCCCTGGACCATTAACCAGCTGATATTCGGTGGTGCAGGCGGTTATAGCTGGACCATTGCCGGCGGCATATTGAACCTCAGCGGCAGCACTCCATCGGTCACGGTCAATCACAGCGCCACAATCGCTTCTACTCTCTCCGGCTCCTCTGGCCTGACTAAGGCAGGAAGCGGGACATTGATCCTCTCAGGAGCAAACACCTACAGCGGCGGCACAACAATCTCCGGCGGGACAGTGCAGATCGGAGACGGCACTGGCACCAGCGCCACTGCCGGCACTGGCCTGCTCTCTGTTGGCAATGCAACCTTGGAGCTTAACTTTAATGGCCCGGTCACGCTCGCGAATTCGGCTGTCACCGGCAACTACAGTATCCGGAATATCGGCACCGGCAAAGTCACGCTCAACAATGGAGCGATTGGCGGCACAATTGATGGCGGTGAGGCTGGTATTGCCTTGGCCAACCTTATTACAGGTGATTTTCTTGCCGAGGGTGATCTGGCTTTCGGCTCAGGCAGCCGAGATTATACCATTCAAGTTAAAGAACCTGGAGCAACCCTGCGTATCATCAACCAAGGCACCTTTTGGTGGGTTGGGGGGAGGGATGAGTTGACCGGGCCTAACCTCGACATTGCCGCTGGTGTCACGGTTTCCCTTTCGCCTTATCAAGCAAAGGCGATATCTTTTACAACAATCTGAGTGGCGATGGCCATTTCATCTTTGACGGCGATACCAATCAGCGCGGCTTCGTTCTTGGCACCAGCACGCTTAACGGCAATTTGACCGCCAATCGCCCGGTGCTTTTTGGAAAGGGCGGCGCAGCCGGAGCAGCCGGGGCAACAAAAATTATCAGCACTGGCAGTGGTCCGATAACCTTTGACTCCACCACTGACAACATCTACTCCGGTGTGATGAGCGGCGCGGGAAAGCTGATAAAATCCAATCTGAACACGCTCACTCTCTCAGGTGCCAACACCTACAGCGGTCCGACCATTATCAATGGCGGTGTGCTGGAGCTCGCTGCAACTGGGTTGCTTGGGGGCGGCACCTATAGCGGTTCAATCGAGAACAGCGGCGAATTGCGCTTTGGCAACACTTTGAATCAATCTATATTGGGGGTGATATCCGGTACGGGATCAATCACAAAAAACGGCGCATCCACGTTGACATTGTCAGGTGTTAACACCTATAGCGGCCCAACGCTGGTGAATACCGGAAAGCTGGTCGGAGTGACTGGAGGGGCGGCGCTCAACACTTCCGTATTGGTGGGCAATGGGGCTGCTACCGGGGTCAGCCTCTTAGTACCCGGCAGTGACTGGTCATGCGCCAGCCTAACGTACACCGGCGGCTCGGCAGAACTCGAGATTGATCTCTCGGTTTGGGCAGCCAGCACGGTTGCTCTGCTGCGGGTTAATGGCGATTTAAGCGTTACCGGAATCGTTTCGCTGGTAGTGAAAAACGGGCTCTGGCCCTCTACCGGCTCATTCCCGCTGGTCAGCTACGCAGGAACCATGAGCGGCCCTGGCTCCATAAATCTCGCTGGCCTGCCAGCAGGCGTGTCAGCCACCCTGGTTAACAACATTGTTGCCAAACAGATTGAGCTGAATGTCACGGAAATTCCCGTTGCAACTGGCACAATCAGTCAGTGGAGACGTCTGGATGGCGGGAACGCCAGTGGCGACTGGGATATCAGTGACAATTGGTCAAGCAGCATTGCTGACGGCGTTGATGCAGTTGCTGACTTCAGCACCCTCAATCTGGCAGCCGCTGCAACTGTCAACATCAACACCCCGCACACAGTTGGGACACTGCTCTTTGGCGACACCTCCCCGAGCCATAATTGGAACCTGACAAATGCCAAGTTAACATTGGCTTCAAGTGTCGGGATGCCAATCATCGCGGTGGCAAATAACACAGCTGTGTTTAATGCCGGCCTGGCAGGCAGCCAGGGATTTCAAAAAAACGGCCCCGGCACACTGCAGCTTTACGGTCTTGCTCAAAACACGTTGAGCGGCACTGTTCTCGTTGCCGACGGCACTCTTGCGATCAATAAAGGCGAGTCGTTGCGCAACACAACCTGTTCGATCATGGTCAATGCCGGTGCCAGCCTCGATATTAATGGACAATGGGTTTACACGCCTGTGGCAAATACACTTTACCTGAACGGTAATGGAGTCGGGGCTCGGGGCGCTTTGCATTTGTGGGAAAATCAGGATTACGCAGGCCCGATCAACCTGCTGACAGATTCCCGGATCACATTCCAGAACGAGTGCGCTATCACCGGACCAATCATCGCCATGGGCGGGGGGAGAAACCTGGAGTTGAATCAGCCGGCTTTGAACGAACCGCGGTACGCTTTGACCATCTCCGGCAGCCTTAAGCTGGGTACAGGGCGTTTGACCTTCAGCGGTGATTTTCCAGCAGGCGGATCAGAGCGCGGATGTAATTTTTTACTCAAGGGTGCTAACTCCTACTCTGGCGGCACAGTGCTCACCAACTATGCGAAATTGCGGATAGTCCATCAAGAAGCGTTGGGAAGCGGAGGTGTAACCCTCCATACGAACTCAGCGCTGGATCTCAACTACTTCAACACCACCATCCCCTGGTTACGCGGGACAGGCGGCGTGATCAATGACACGGCGGGAGATGGTGTTACCACACTGACAGTGGAGCAGGACGAGGACACCAATTTTGCTGGTAAGATCAGTGATGGCAACTGGCGCAGAGTGGCACTCTCTAAAAAAGGCACTGGCTCGCTGACCCTCTCTAATACGAATACATACACTGGCCCAACAACTGTACTCGGAGGTATTCTGGGCGTGGAGGGCACATTGGCAGAGAGCGCTGTAACTATCGCCTCAGGGTGCGGTTTTGGCGCGAGCACAACAGGCAGTGTCGGCCAGGCCGCCCTGGCAGGAACATTGACATTTCAGGATAACAGCCGTCTGCTGGTGGACGTAGGGCGTTCCGAGGCGGATACCATCTCTGTCAGCGGCAATGTGACTGTTGGCAATAATGTCGAGTTGCGGGTCAACGATGGCCTGCTCAGTGGAGGAAGATGGAAAGTGATTGAATCAGCGGACGGCACACTGGCAGGAGATTTTGTGCTTGTTGGGGGGATAAACACGGCTACGCTGGAGAGAAGTGCAAACGCTCTCTGGTTGCGAATTCCGCTCAGAGGCACAGTGCTGATCTTACGTTGATTCATACGGGCCGGGCGCGGAGTGGAGAAGTGCGCGAATGTGCGAGCAAAGATTTCGCGCCTCTTGTCGAGAGCAACGTAGCTCCGATTTCCAATCCGACATGTCCGGTTGGAAGCCAAGGTGCGAAGCAAGGAAGTCGTCCGCTATGCGGGCGACGGCGGGTGGTTTACGGATGCTCAGGTTACGCACTATGGCCAGCAGTGCCTACGTTAACGATAGCGGCGACAATGCTGGTGGACGAGCCCCCGCATGACCCCAATCGTCCGCCAGCATCGTCGCACAGCATCGTCAACCGATGTCGCTCATCCGGCTTCGCCCGCATGGCGGGGCTACGCCGGACAAGTTCCGCCAACCCTACACATTTCAACTTTAATGAAACAAGGGAGTAGTGCAAGCATCTTGCTTGCAGGTTTGTACGAAAGGGATAAAATGGTCAGTTATTATCAGATGGTAAATATCGTAAGTCACTTGCGCGTAAATAGGGCACTGGTCGTTGCGATGCTGCTTTTGTTGCTGGTGTCAGATGCGGCTAGGGCTGCCAATGTAATTTCACATTCGTTTGAAATGCGCGGCGTGAGTGGAGATATTAAAGCCGACGGGGTTACCGATTTCAAGGGCCAGACAGCTGTATATTCAACCGATGAACGCGTTGCATTCCTGATGGCATATGCGGATGTTGCCAGTGCCTGGTTTAAGGTCCCTGAACTTGATGCGCTGGCTGTTGCTCCTTCCGTTGCACAGGGTGCGCTGGCAGGTATTAAACCGCAACCTCTCGCCTCTGTCCGGAAACAGATCTGCTTAAACACTGGCTGGCGGCAGGCCGGTTTGGAGCTCTTCTCTGCAAATTTGCCTCAGCCATGGAGGGCGCGTCCCGGGGTTTCGATGAGCAAGGGTGTTTTACAACTTCCCGCTGGAAAAACTGAACTTTTGGATTTAGCGCAGAGCAAGGGCTGGCGCTGCGAGCTCTCCTGGCGTGCGCGTCTTTCCGGGGATCAGAGCGGGGCAAGCTGGTCTCTTGGAAGCGAGGTTGGCAAGCTTGAAGGAGCTGGCAAAACAGATGGCTGGCACAGCTATCGTTTGCAACTCGATTTCAAAGAGCAGTGTGGTTACTTTTCAATGGATGGCAAACGCGCCACTGAGTTTCCAGTGAAGGCCCCTGCTGGTGAGCCAATTCCTTTTTGTCTGACGGCTGAGGGTGAAGTATTGCTCGACGATCTGCTGTACCTCGACTTTCGGCCACGAGATACGGTCAGAGTTCCTTATGAGGTTGTGGTGTTAGCTGATGATTCATTTGATGTGAAACCCGATCTACAGGATTGGAATAGGGCTGAAGAGTGTGGCGTTGGTTGGTCGGAAACTGATCTGCCCGCAGTGCGGGGGGGATTCCGCCAAGCTGGCTCTGATCTGCTGTTGCGTCGTCAGGTTGAACTGCCTGCTGCCCAACAGGTTTGGTTGGAGGTCGAGGCGCTGGACCCATCTGGCGAAATTTATGTTAATGGCGCTCTGGCAGCGACGGTTACCAACCGTGAGCCGGTTTTTCTGGATATAAGTAGGTTGACCCGTGCGGGTAATAATCTGCTTGCCTATCGTGTGCATCATAACACTGTTACCAACACCTCGTTGCACGCGCCGGCTGATCAGGCAATTGGCTGGTTTGCCGGACGAAGCACCTTGCACCTCTTGACCGGCGATATTGGCTTAAAGGACTTGCGCGTGCATACCGCCGCACTTGATGCCAAAGGAGCTGCCACTCAAATGCATCGGCTGGTTCTGGATAACGCCGGCAAACAGGCTTTTACAGGCAGTCTTGAGATCAGCTATCGCCCATGGTTCCCTGATGAAGGTGAGAGTGTGGCAACGCAGCGTATACCCGTGGAGGTCGAAGCGCAGGCAACACATGAAGTGGAGACAAGCCTCAGCCTTCTTGCGCCTGAGTTGTGGAGTCCTGAGCGGCCAGCCCTCTATGCTGTTACAGCAAAGCTGTACAATCAGAGTGGCCAGCCGGTCGATGATATTGTTACAACCACTGGCATCCGCACTGTCGCGCAACGTGATGGAATGTTCTTGATGAATGGCGTACCTGCCATGCTCAATGGCGCGCAGATTATGGGTTTCCGTCCAGTGCCGACACTTGAAAACACCGCTAAATGCAATCGCTGTGCGCCTGCGCTTAGCCTGATCTCTGAATTGCTGGCAGTCAAACGTATGGGCGGCAACCTGTTGCGCATCCACGCTCATGCGGCTAAGGACACCCCTGACGGTATCCATGATCTGCGTATTGCCGAGATGGCTGACCAGCTGGGGCTGGCCTTGATGTGGGGGTCGCCTGCTTGGCTGCGGGAGGGCGATGAGCGCCTGATTGGTTACGACTCGGTTGGAGCCTATATCCGTGACGCCTACAACCACCCCAGTATTGTTATCTGGGAGATGAGCAATCATCCTAACACATTCAAAGAGGAGCCCGGTCCAGAGCGCACACATGAATTTGTGCGGCGCACAGTCAATGCGGTGCTGGCGCAGGATAGCTCACGTTTAATCTCCCCGACAACATTCTGGCAGCATACCAGCTATGCCAATGATCTTGGCACGCTGGATACTAAGGGGCGGACAATAACGCCGGTTGCGGAGTACACGCATCCATTGGTGACCCGCGGCACACAGGATGCAATCACCGGCTATGGCGCGGAGTGGTCCAAGCTGCGCTCCTGGCCAAGCGGCTTTGCCGCTGACTGCCTCAAGAATAACACCAGGGCTTGGTTTAACTTTGAACATGAAGAGTCTGCGGCCCAAGCCAACTGGAATCTTTCCAAGGGCTGGCCCTGGCACCATATCCGCTCGTACGAAATGGATTATGAAGCAGGGAGTGTTGGCCGGATTTTGGATTTCAATGAGTGGCGTGCAAGTCAGGGTTGGCAGGCTTTCAGCGCGTATGAGTCGATGCGCAAGCAGATCTACAGCGGGGTTGATGGCTTTTCCTGGTGTACGCTTGAAGGAGGGGCGAACAGTGGTACGTATGAAAAGCCGTTGCTGGATCCTTTTGGCCACGCTAAACTGGCTTGGTATATCCATAGAATGGTCTTTCAGACAGTGCTGGCAGGAAGCGACAATGTAGACACAGTTTATGGGCCGAACGATCAGATAACGCCATGTGTCTTTAACCTTGGCCCTGCACGTGTGGTTGATTTGACACTTACGGTTAAGTCAGTTGATGGTGTTGTACTGGATCAAAAGATATTTTCAGAGCTTAACCTTGCCGCAGGACGCTCGCTTCTGCGTCTGCCGCCTGTACGTCCGACTCTGCCAGCTGCCGGTCTTTGCGTTGTTGAGTATTTGGTCGAAGATAGGGAGAGGCACTAAGAACAATTTGGCTGCGCCGAATTATATGATTCCGCTGCGCGGAATAGCACTGGGCGTGGATGGAGAAATGCTTGAGTGCGTGAGTGCGCGAGTGAAGAGGCGCGTCTTTTGTGCGGAAGCAAAGTAGGTTTGATTTCCAATCGGACATATCCGGTTGGAAGCCAAGGCGCGAAGCAAGGAAGTTGTCCGCTATGCGGGCGACGGCGGGTGGTTTACGGATGCTCAGGTTACATCACTTTTACGGTAACGTCTCAATAATCCGCTATTGAGAAGTTATCTTTGTTTCCCCAAACGCGCAGCGGTTGTCACTAAGGCAGCGGGCTTCGAACCACTAATGTTTCAGTGAGGGCGACACCCTCCCGCACATCACACAGTATCTTTTGGTTGCGGAGGCTGGCTGCTTTAGTATAATTGTGCACATGAGCTGTAAATCTTTTAATGTTGCCTTTAAACTAGGTTGTGTTTTTTCCTTCAGCGCTTTGCTGTGGGTTGCCGCAGCGGAGCGTCCGAACATTGTTATTGTGATGGTGGATGACATGGGGTTTTCGGATATCGGCTGCTATGGCGGTGAGATCGAGACCCCCAATCTGGATGCGCTTGCCAATCAAGGGGTGCGCTTTACGCAGTTTTACAACACCGCCCGTTGCAGTCCCTCCCGCGCCTCTTTAATCACAGGGCTTTATCCGCATCAGGCTGGCATGGGCTATCTGGATAATCTGATCAAGCCGCATTCTCAGGGCACACATGGTCGGCTGCATGAACGCTGCGTGACAATTGCCGAGGTGCTGGGCAGCGCGGGTTACCACACCTCCATCTCCGGCAAGTGGCATCTGGGTTTGAAGAGCGGCTGCAATCCGTGGGAACGCGGCTTTGATCGCAGCACCATCTCGGCTTACGGTGAGGTCTATTTTCCGAAGGAGGCTGCATCCAAGGGTGCCAGCTCTGTTTATCTTGATGGCCGGGAGCTCCCTAAGAGTTCATCTGAATTTGCAGTCGGCGACTGGTACTCCACCTTTGTCCTAAATGACTGGGCTCTGAAGTTTATTGATGATGCCAAGAATCAAGGTAAACCTTTCTTCCTCTATCTGGCCCATGGCGCTCCGCACTTTCCGCTGCGGGCGCCACAGAAAGAGATTGATAAGTATCGCGGACGCTTCCACGAGGGGTGGGATGTGCTGCGCAAGCGGCGTTATGAGCGGCAGAAGAAAATGGGCCTGGTGAAGGAGAGCTGGCCTCTGATTGAACGACCGGATGATGTGCGGGATTGGGAGGGTCTGAGTGCGGAAGAGCGGGCGCGTTTTGATAATATCATGGCGGTTTATGCCGCCATGATCGACTGCGTGGATCAGAGCATGGGCCAGCTTGTGGCAGGGCTCAAAGAGCGCGCTCTCTATGAGAATACCTTGATTCTGTTTCTCAGTGACAATGGGGGTAATGCCGAGGGGGGGCCGGACGGCATTACCAGCGGCGACCCGAATGCGGCGCTGGGCTCTCCTTTCTCAAATGTTTTTCTGGGAATGAGCTGGGCCACCCTGAGCAACACGCCCTTCCGACGCTACAAACATTTTACGCATGAGGGAGGAATCTCCACCCCGCTGATTGCCCATTGGCCGGCGGGCATTGATAAAAGCCGCTATGGAAAACTGGAACACCAGCCAGGGCATCTGGTTGATCTGATGGCAACCGCAGTGGATCTGGCTCAGGCGGATTATCCGCAAAATTTCAAAGGCCATAAAGTCCTGGCAATGGAGGGCTGCTCGCTGGTTCCTGCCTTTGCCGGTCAACCGCTGGAGCGTGTCAAACCAATCTTCTGGGAGCATGAAGGCAACCGCGCTATCCGTCAGGGGGAGTGGAAGCTGGTTATGAAGCTCAATGAAACGTGGGAGCTTTATAATATTGAGGATGACCGTACCGAGCAGAAGAATCTTGCGGCGATGATGCCGGAGAGAACAAAAGCCATGGCAGAGCTCTGGGAGGCTTGGGCTGCCAAGAGCTTTGTGGATCAGTGGCAGGATGAGGAGCGCACACCCTGGGGCCACGTGAAGCACCCTGAGCCGGAGAAGGTGTCGCCTGAAATCGGCGGCATCCCTTTTGTTGTCACAGCCACAGTTGAGTCTGAGCGGCCGCAAGGCGTGGTGATGGCTCAGGGAGGTTTGAAATTTGGTTTTTCACTCTTCTTTAAAGAGGGCTGCCCTGCCTTTGCCTATCGTAATTCCGGAAACTTGAAGGTCATCACAGCCAACGACTCTGTTAAAGGGCGAATTGAGTTGCGCGTACTGGTTGATGATAAAAAGCTGATACTTTTTGTGAACGGCGGGGAGGCTGCAGCCTGTGATTCGGGTGGGTTGATGAAAGAGCAGCCTGCCCTGGGTCTCTACATCGGGCTGGATGGCGTTCATCCGGTGGGTGAGTATGAGGTTCCCAATAAATTCAAGGGCCGGATTATCAGGCATGAGGTCAAAGCACTGCCTCAGGAGTGAGTTATGAACAGGGGAGATCAACCGGCGGGTTTAAAAACGAAGTGCAGGCAACCTGCCGGTAATGGAGTGGAATTATGCAGCGATTAGTGAGTGTGGTGCTTGTTTTGGCAGCCCTGTCGGGCTTTGCCAGCCAGCCAAATATTATCTTGGTCTTGATTGATGACATGGGGTGGGCGGATTTTTCCTGTTTCGGTAATACGGAAGCCGCTACTCCCAATGCCGACAGGCTGGCGACCGAGGGCCTTCGCTTTCATCAATTCTATGTCAACTCTCCCATCTGCTCTCCTTCGCGGGTGGCATTTTCAACTGGTCAGTATCCACATCGCCACCGGATTACATCCTATCTGGAACACCGGCAAGGCAATGCAGCGCGGGGAGTGTCGAACTGGTTGGACCCTCAAGCACCCATGTTGGCCCGCTACCTTAAAGCAGCGGGCTATGCGACCGGGCACTTTGGGAAGTGGCACATGGGCGGACAGCGGGATGTTGACGATGCGCCGCCGATCACAGCCTATGGATTCGATGCTTCGCTGACTAATTTTGAGGGCATGGGTGCCAAGCTACTTCCGTTGACCGAGAAAAGGGGTGCAAAAGGCGCGATTATTAAAGGGCGAATCTGGGAGGATGCCACCCGTCTGGGGGAGCCGGTCACGTGGATGTTGCGCTCTCAGATCACAGGCGGGTTTGCAACGCGGGCGCTGCAGTTTGTTGACCAGGCGCAGGCCGCCGGAAAACCTTTTTATATTAACCTCTGGCCAGATGATATGCATGGACCGCTCTTTCCCTCAATTGAGCGGTGGAGCGAGGATCCGCGTCTGCGCTACTTTGCTGTGCTGGAGGAGATGGACCAACAGCTCGGCACGATTTTCAGCCGCATTCAACGCGACCCGAAGTTGCGTGAAAACACACTTATTGTGATCTGCTCGGATAATGGCCCCGAGATTGGCCACGGTTCAGCAGGGCCTTTCAGAGGTTCTAAGGCCACGCTCTTTGAGGGTGGCCTGCGCTCGCCGTTGATTGTCTGGGGACCCGGTCTGCTGGAGCCAAGCTGTCGTGGGAGTGTCAACCAAAGCTCAATCCTCTGCGCCATGGACCTGGCGCCTTCACTGCTGAAACTTGCTGGTGTAGCTGCTCCCGCCACGGTTAAGTTTGACGGGGAAGATCTGTCAGCCACTCTGACAGGCAGGTCACAGAGTTCACGCGCTGCCCCGCTCTTTTTTCGTCGCCCACCAGATCGCAAGCAGTTCCGCCATTATAAGGATTTGCCTGATCTTGCGGTACGCAGCAACGAATGGAAATGTCTGTGCGATGTTGACGGCATAAACCCGCAGCTCTACAACTTGCAGCAAGACCCGGGCGAAAGTAATAATTTAGTGGGGCAATACCCCGAGGTGACGAAGCGCTTGATCCGGGAGATTCAAGCCTGGAACAAGAGTATGCCAGAGGATGGGGTTGCAGCGTTGTCCGCGCCCGCTGGTGGCGAAAAAATTCCGCCTGGCAAGTTTGTCAATCCGATTGGCGCGGGTGCCGACCCCTGTGTGGTCAAGCATGGTGATCGCTACCTCTGGAGCTCCACCGAGGGCAACCGAGGAGTTGCCATCAGTGTCTCTGATAAGCTCAACTCATTGGGGCGCAGGCATATAATCTGGAAAGCTCCTGCCATCGGCCCACTCTCGCGCCAGGTCTGGGCGCCTGAGCTGATCTTTCATCAAGATCGCTGGTACATCTACTTTGCCGCCTCTGACGGGCGCAATGAAACCCACCTCAGCTATGTGCTGGCCTCCCAAAGTTCCGATCCGATCGGGGAGTACAAACTGCATGGGCCGCTGTACACTGGTGACGACCCTGGGTGCGTCAAAGAGAACATCTGGGCGATCGACATGACCGTGCTCGACCACGGCGGCCAGCTCTATGCTATCTGGTCGGGCTGGAGTGATGCAACCTCTGATCAGCAGTATCTGTACATTGCCCCCATGGACTCTCCAACTAAGATTTCCGCTCCGCGGGTCAGAGTCTGCGCCAACGATGATTATCTCTGGGAACGGACCGAGGAGCGGCTCGCCAGCAGGGGGTTGAATGAAGCACCCCAGGTGTTAAAGCGCGGCGGGCGCACCTTTTTAATCTACTCCTGCGGTGCCTCATGGTTGAAAACCTATAAACTGGGGATGCTGGAGCTGATCAACGGTAATCCACTTGACCCGTTGTGCTGGAAAAAGTTCCCTGAGCCTGTGTTTCAGAGCACGCCGCAGACATTCGGGGTGGGGCACGGCAGTTTTACACTTTCATCCGACAACCAGGAGTGGTGGCATGTGTACCACGCCAAACTCGACAGCCAGCCTGGTTCGCGCAGAGCTATTTTTATCCAGCCCATGCGCTGGGATAAAACAGGTGCGCCAAAGTTCGGCACGCCCGTGGCAGCCGGTGAACCTCTACCCCTGCCCTGAATAACACTAACTTGCTTATAACTTGATCACTTGGTCGTAGTTTCAGCACCGCTTAGGGACAGGCACTGATTTCCCTGATTAGATTTCCGTAGGGACAGGCACTGATTTCCCTAACCAACGGCGCAGCCGAGCCCAGTAGCTCCGGCTTCCAACCGGACATCTCCGATTGGAAATCGGAGCTACGTTTTTACGTACCCTGCTGCTCATTCGCGTGTCACCCGCGGTCGCCCGCATAGCGAACGACTTCCTCCGCGTCTTGTCAAATGGAGTAAGCGCGGGAGGAGGTCAGTCGCTATGCGGCTGACTAAACTGCGTGGCTGCTCAATCGTGTGCCGTTCGCAGTCGCCTGCATAGCGCCTGTTTTGACGCTAAGCCTCTGTAAAATCATAATTGAAAACAACTTACATCAAAAAAACGACGTTTTTGGCCCTTAGAGCGGTATTTTGACCCCTAAAATGAATGTTTAACGAGTTTATTCACGGCCATTCGTAGTTGGAAATCAGCCCGAATTCTTTTTCCAAAGTTTTATGTTGCATTTCTATGAAAAATCAGTTTTAATAGGTTTAATCAAATTGAGCAGGAGTTTGCCATGAAATCTTTGTGCTGGTTGTTTTGTTGCTCCCTCCTGTTGGGTCATGTGGATGGGGTTACGGTAAATGAATCCACTCTGCCGGATTCGGGTTTTGCTGACCTTGAAATAGACAGGTGTTAAAGA
>JAQUCE010000165.1 GCA_028686345.1 Kiritimatiellia bacterium | reverse complement strand
TACGGCCCATACGGCCCATACGGCCCATACGGCCCATACGGCCCATACGGCCCATACGGCCCATACGGCCCATACGGCCCATACGGCCCATACGGCCCATACGGCCCATACGGCCCATACGGCCCATGATTAAAAAAGGAGACTAACGATGCTTGACATAAAGCGTATCAGAGAAAATTTTGCTGAGGTGGCCGCAGGGCTAGCCCGCCGCGGCGCAGAGCTGACCTATCTTGAGCAGGCGCGTGATCTGGACGCACAGCGCCGTACGCTGGTAACTGAAACCGATGCGCTGAAGAAGGAGCGCAACACCCGCTCGAAAGAGATCGGTGTCTTGAAAAAAGCGGGCCAGGATACCACCGAGGTTCAGGCTGATGTGCGCGTGATGGGCGATCAGATTACCGCCAAAGATTCGGAGCTGCGCGAGGTGGAGGAGGCACTGCGCACAGCCATGCTGAACATTCCGAATGTCCCCTGCGCCACGATTCCCACAGGGCTGGATGCCTCCGGCAACCGTGAGGTCTGCCAGGTTGGGGTTCCGCCGCACTTTGATTTTAAGCCGCTCGACCACATTGAAATTGGTGAGCGGCTCGGTCTGCTTGACCTGGCGCGGGCCGTCAAGATCACTGGCTCGGGCTTTCCGCTGATGCTCGGCCAAGGGGCGCAACTGCAACGCGCTCTGATCCAGTATATGCTGGACATGCACACAACCCAGCATGGCTACACCGAGTTGCTGCCTCCCTTTGTGGTGAACACCGACTCCATGCGCGGGACTGGACAGCTACCGAAAATGGCCGAGGATATGTACCACTGCGAGGTCGATGACTTCTGGCTGATTCCCACGGCCGAGGTGCCGGTGACCAACTACTTCCGCAATGAGATCATGGATCGTCCTTTGCCGGTTTATCTGACTGCCTACACCCCCTGTTTCCGTCGCGAGGCCGGCTCTGCCGGCAAGGATACCCGCGGTATTCTGCGCGTGCATCAATTTGATAAGGTGGAGATGGTCAAGTTTGTTGAGCCCCGAAACTCCTACGCCGAGCTTGAGCTGCTGGTGAAAGACGCCGAGGATGTTCTCAAAGGACTTGGTCTGCACTACCGTATCCTGGAGCTGTGCAGCGGCGATATCAGTTTCGCGGCTGCCAAATGCTATGATATCGAGCTCTGGGCCCCAGGACACAATTGCTGGCTGGAGGTCTCCTCCTGCTCCAACTTTGAGGACTTTCAAGCGCGTCGTCTCAACTGCCGTTACAAAGATGCCGAGGGCAAGATCCAGTTTGTGCATACACTGAACGGCTCCGGCGTGGCGCTGCCGCGGCTGGTGATTGCGATTCTCGAGCAGTTCCAGCAGGCCGATGGCTCTGTTCTTCTCCCGGAGGCGATCCGTCCCTATATGCAGGGTCGTGAAAAATTGGTTGCGGCTATGCTGCGCTAGGATTTCCGTGGTTAAAGAGAAAGAAAAGAACGTGAAAACATTTATACACGACGATTTTTTGCTGCAGAGTGAATCAGCCAAAACTCTCTATCATGAATACGCGGCGGTCATGCCGATTATTGATTACCACTGCCACCTGCCGCCAATTGAGGTGGCCAGGGATCAGTGCTGGGAGAATATGAGTCAGCTCTGGCTCGGAGGCGACCACTACAAGTGGCGCGCCATGCGCTCCAACGGGATTGACGAGCATTTTATCACTGGCAATGCCCCGGCACGGGAGAAGTTTCAGAAGTTTGCTGAGACCATGCCCTATCTGCTGCGCAACCCGCTCTTTGATTGGTCGCACCTGGAGTTGAAGCGCTATTTCGGCATCGACGAGCTGCTCACACCCGCCACGGCGGAGAGTATCTGGAGCATGACCCATGAAAAACTCTCCCAGCCAGAGTACAGCGCCCGCGGCTTTATGCAGCAGAGTAATGTCAGGTTGGTCTGCACCACCGATGATCCGAGTGATACACTGGAGCACCACGCAGCTGTTGCCAACTCCGATTTTGGAGTGCACATGCTGCCAACCTGGCGTCCTGATAAAGTGCTGGCAATTGACCGCCCGGAGTTTTGGAACGGCTGGCTTGACAGATTGAGTGCGGCGGCAGGGATTGAGGTGCGCAGCTGGGCGAACTTGCTGGATGCATTGCAGGAGCAGCATGATTTTTTTGTCGGCCAGGGTTGCCGGCTCTCGGATTACGGCCTTGACCGCCTCTATGGGGAGAGCTACACAGAGAGCGAAATTACGACCATCTTTAACAAAGCCCGTAAGGGTGGGCTGGTTTCTTACCCTGAGCTTGAAAAGTTCCGGTCAGCCGTTCTTTATGAGTGCATGTCAATGGACTTCCGCGCTGATTGGAGCGTGCAGATTCACTATGGAGCGTTGCGCAACAACAATACCAGGATGTTTAACGAATTAGGGCCGGATGTTGGTTTTGACAGCATAGGCGACTGGAACGTGGCTGAGGATATGTCGCGCCTGTTTAATCGCCTGGAGCTGAACCGCACGCTGCCGCGGGTCGTGATCTACAACCTCAACCCACGGGACAATGAGTTGGTGGGCTCCATGCTGGGCAATTTCCAGCGCGGCCCGGAGGCTGGGCGGATGCAGTTTGGCAGTGGCTGGTGGTTTAATGATCAGCGCGACGGTATGCTGCGCCAGATTGAGGCGCTTTCGCAGTTAGGGTTGCTGAGCCGCTTTGTCGGGATGCTGACCGACAGCCGCTCGTTTCTCAGTTACACCCGCCACGAATATTTTCGCCGCATTCTCTGCAATCTGCTGGGTGCGGATGTGGAGGCTGGTCGCATTCCCTCAGACCTCAAGTGGATCGGCGGGGTTGTCCAGGACATCTGCTATCACAATGCCGTGCGCTATTTTGGGTTTGAGCTATAACTGTAGACTGTAAACTGTAAACTGTAAACTGCAAATGGAATATCTGCCGCTAATTATTTTTGTGACCGCCTATGCGCTCTTTGTTTTTAAAGCGCGTTTTAAGCCGCTGGTTGCATGCGTCGCCGGTATTATTTTAATCCTGCTTTACATCACCGGGGTGCTTTCCTCACCTGATGCTGGCGGCGCTCCAGTGGCATTTATGTTCCGTCGGGTCATACAGTGGAATGTGCTGGGGCTGATGTTTGGCATGATGGTGCTCTCGTTTATCTTTGAGGAGTCGCGCCTGCCCGCTGTGCTGGCGGAGCGGTTTGTGGAGAAATCAAAGAATGCGCGGTTGGCTCTCTTATGGGTTGTGGTGTTGACCGGCTTCTTCTCAATTTTCCTGTGCAACGTGAGCTGCGTGCTACTGGTTGCTCCAGTTGCGTTGAGCTTAACGCGCAGGCTCAACATGAGCCCAGTCAAACCCTTGATCTGCCTGGCAATCGTCTCCAATCTGCAGGGCGTGGCCACGCTGATCGGCGACCCGCCCAGTATGCTGATGGCCGGGCATATGAAGCTGACCTTTAATGATTTTTTCTTTTATCAGGGTAAGCCCGGTATTTTCTGGGTGGTTCAAGCCGGGGCAGCCGCATCCATGATCGTGGTTTACATTGTTCTGCGCCCCTTTTCCCAGAAGATTGTTGTGCGCGACAAGGTTACGCCGCGCTCCTGGGTGCCGGCTGTTCTCATCGGCGGGCTGGTTCTGGTCTTGGCTGGAGCCTCTTCGGTTGACAAAAACTTCACCTGGTTTGCTGGCACTGTGGGCATGGTGGCCGCCGCCGCCGCCGCGCTCTGGTATGTCAAAGTAGCTGGCTGGGGGGGGTGGAAAACTCTGCTGAACTCGGTGGATTGGGAGAGCATACTGTTTTTAACCGGCATGTTTATCATGGTGCAGTCGCTTTCGGATGCCGGTTGGCTGCAAAAGGTTGCCGCAGGCATCTCCGGCGCTGCTGGCGGCAGCCTGTTTTTCGCCTTTGCTTTGGTGGTGGGAGTCTCTGTTATAGTCTCCGGGTTGGTGGATAATGTGCCTTTCCTGGTGGCCATGATACCGGTAGCCGACAGTGTGGCGCGCGGTTTCTCGGTGGACGGCGGATTTGAGAAGGTTCCGCTGATGATGTTCGGCCTCTTGGCAGGTGCCTGTCTGGGCGGGAATATCACGCCGATCGGAGCGGCTGCCAATGTGGTGGCCATTGGCATTCTACGTAAAGAGGGATATCCCGTGAGTTTTAGGGAGTTTATGCGGATCGGGGTGCCCTTCACGATCGTGGCGGTATTGGCCGGCTGCGCAGTGATCTGGGTGGTCTGGAGCTGAGCAGTTTGAGTGTTTTCGCGGCTCCGCTCACCACTGGGTTTGCCCCGGTGGAAGCAATGACCGAGTGAAATTTACTTATCATGTCACCCATCCGCTTCCATTCTCATCAGCACGTCAAAAAAAATCCTCCTATTTGACAACAGTGGTTGTTCCTGATATGATATTCGTTCTTTTTTAAAATATTCCAGATAATAAATGATACACTGAGAAGCGTAGCCGCATGAGTATGTGGGATCTCCGCAGGCTTGTATACACAAACAAAGACCTTGACGTGCAAGGAGAGAATTATGATTCAGAACTGCGAAAACTCGAGTATCAAGGCGGCACTTGTAAAAAATTATGCCGACAAGATTCGTGCCACAGGCAAAATCGATAAAGAGTTATACGAAAAATTTAATGTTAAAAGAGGGCTGCGCAACGCTGATGGAACCGGTGTTCTGGTTGGGTTGACCACTATTGGCAGTGTACATGGATATGTGATCTCCGAGAGTGAGAAAGTTTCCTGCCCGGGCGCGCTCTACTACCGCGGCATTGATGTGGTTGACCTGGTTAAAGGCTTTCAGGCCGAGAGCCGCTTTGGCTTTGAAGAGTGCGCCTATCTGCTGCTGTTTGGAGAGATGCCCAACCGTCAGGAGCTGCAGAGCTGGGAAGAGCTGCTCGCTGCACGCAGAAATCTTCCCGAGGGATTCAAGGAAAACGCGATTATTCGGGCTCCCGGTCGGGATCTGATGAATAGCATCGCGCGTGCTGTGCTGACTGCCTACACCTACGACCCGGAGCCGGACAGACTTGATCTGGAGAGCACATTCTGCCAGTGCGTTGACATGATCGCCCGCTTTCCTGTGATCGCGGCCTACGCCTATCAGGCCAAAGCGCACTATCACATGAACCAGAGTCTCATGTTGCGCAACCCTTTGCCTAGCCTCAGCACAGCGGAGAACTTTTTGTTGCTGACGCGTGAGGACGGTGTGTACACCAAGCTGGAGGCTGAGCTTCTTGACCTCTGCCTGGTGCTGCACGCTGAACACGGCGGCGGTAACAACTCCGCGTTCACAACGCATGTTGTCACCTCATCCGGCACCGATGCCTACGCGGCGATCGCGGCTGCCACGCTCTCGCTCAAGGGGCCGCGCCATGGCGGCGCCAGCCTGCGCGTGATGGAGCAGATGCGCGAGATCAAATCGAATCTCGAACACTGGGATAACGAGGGGGAGATTGCTGATTATTTGCAGAGCATTCTAGAAAAAAAAGCCGGCGACAGCACAGGCCTGATCTACGGCCTGGGTCACGCTGTTTATACACTCTCCGATCCGCGTACCGATATTCTGCGCACCAAAGCGCGTTTACTTGCCAAGACCAAAGGGCGCGAAGAGGAGCTGAAGCTTTATGAGACCATTGAACGCCTGGCCCCTGAAATATTTAACCGCGGCCGCGACAAAAAGCGCGACCTTTGCGCCAACGTGGATTTTTATTCGGGCTTTGTCTATGACATGCTGAATATTCCAATGGACTTGTTCACACCACTCTTTGCAGTGTCACGCGTTGTCGGCTGGTGTGCACACCGTATTGAAGAGTTGGTTAACAGCGGCCCCATTATCCGCCCCGCGTATAAAGCGATCTTTAAAGAGCGCCCCTATAAAAGCCTTGATCAGCGGGGCTGAGTGCAGGCAAAAAAGTGCCGCTCATAGAGCGACTACTACACATGCGCTGCACCCCGGAGTGCAAGGGTTGTCGTTCGGTGTAGTAGCCGCTCTACGAGCGGCATTTTGCAACAGGTTCGTGAAAGGCGCGCCCTGAGGTGTAGGGTTGCTTCTTATTTCAACTTTAATGAAACCTGCAAGTCGCGACAGGATACGACAGACAACTTTTTGCAAAGAACAATTAATTGTTTTTTCTTATCGCCTAAGCGACTAAAGTACCCCCTAGCCCCCAACCCCCAACCCCCAACCCCTAACCCCCAACCCCTAACCCCTAACCCCTAACCCCCTCCGTGCCAGCTAGTACTGTTCGATAAAGTGCCTCAGTTTTTAGGGCAGCCCGCTGCCAGGTGAATTCGGCGGCTCTCTTATATCCAGCCGCAATTTTTTCCTGTCGAAACTGCGGCTGATCCAACAGCAGGGCAATAGCAGCGGCAATGGAGGAGTGCTCCTGAGCATCACAGCTTACCGCCGCCCCGCCACAGATCTCCACCGGAGCCCCGCCTGAGCAGACCACCGGGCAGCCGCAGGCCATGGCCTCCAGTGGCGGCACTCCAAAGCCCTCGTCATGGGAGGGAAAAACAAAGGCCTGTGCCATGGAGTACAAGTGCGGCAGCTCGTGCGTCTCAACATATCCAATGCGGCTGACCCGCTGCGCCAGGTCGTGTTGCCGGATATGGTTGTCAAGTGCGGCCCCGCCGCTGCTGTTAATGGCGCCGGCCAGGAGCAGGTGTAGATCCGGCTTTTTGGCTTGCACGAGTTTAAAAGCGCTGATTACGCCCCGGATGTTCTTGCGTTCAGTGAGATCACCGACGAATAGGAGAAACGAGGTGGGAAGTTGGTACCTCTGCCGGACGCGCTCGCTATCCACAGATTGCGGGTGATATTTGAAGAGCGGGGAGATGCCGGGAGGGATGACGGTTATCTTTTCCGCAGCCTCGGGGAAGCGCTTTTGAATGGTGCGTTTTGTGTACTCTGAGAAAGCTATGACTGCGGCGGCTTTGCGGATACTGGGCGGGATCATTAGGCTGTAATGCAAACGATTGCTTGCTGTGCAAAACTGCGGGTGAGTCATTGCATGTAAGTCATGCACGGTCAGCACAACCGGGCAAGGCGCGGCCATTGGCGCGACGTAAGCGGGGGCGTGCAGCAAACCAGCATTGTTGCGCGTCAATTTTAACGGCAGCACAAGCTGCTCCCACAGTATGCGGATTAGACGTGAGCGCGTACCAGCTGTAGAGTGGTGCAATGTGATATGCGGGGATTTCTGGATGGGGCGGTGATTTTTTGGCAGATAGATCTCAGTCACCAGGGTGCCGAATTCCGCCAGTGCTGCGGCTAACTGATGCACTGTCACCTCTACCCCGGAGTAAGGCTCCTTGAGCACCATCGCATTGTATGCAATCCGTTTCATGTCGCTCACTATAAACCAAACAGGAGGCTAAGGGAATCAGAATAATTGAGCGAGTGCGTTAGTGCGCGAGTAAAAGGGTCGCGCCTTTGGCGTGGAAGCAACGTAGCTCCGATTTCCAATCGGACATGTCCGGTTGAAAACCGGAGCTACTGAGGTCGGCTGCGCATTCAAGAGGAATGTGGAATGGGAAGAATGGGAGATGAGATGTCCCGTCCTATGATAGGTTGTCACTTCAAAAAGAAGCACCAGAAAGAAAAGGAGTGACAATGAGAGCAAAAATGGTTTATACAGACGACTTTCGTAGGAAGGTCGTCCAGGAGGTGGTG
>JAQUCE010000164.1 GCA_028686345.1 Kiritimatiellia bacterium | reverse complement strand
CTTTAACTCATCGACAATCACCAACAATTTTATCTATAACCAAAACTCTGAGGTTATAAATGCGACAATGAACGGTGATGACTACAACTACGATTTCGATCCGATAGGTAACAGACAAACATCTGTGCATAATGCCCTTACCAACATCTACGCAGCCAATCAGCTCAACCAATATACAGCAATTACCGGCGGCATATCCTTTACTCCAACACATGACCTTGACGGCAACCTAACATGGGACGGGCAGAAGTGGGTTCACTCATGGGATGGCGAAAACAGGTTGATCAAATCTGAACCACACAGTGCGACCAACGGCGCAGTCATGTTCGAGTACCGCTACAATCATAAGAATTTGCGTGTGGAAAAAACCAATAAGCAGCTCAGCGGCAGAAGCCCATCCTATCCCTTCGATCCATCCGGTGCGGGAACATGGGATGTTGTGGAAACACACAAATACATCTGGGATGGCTGGAACATTGCGGCGGAGATAATTACCGACCACTTAACACCAGCGACTAACATCTCATACTACACTTGGGGCCTCGACCTCAGCGGTACTCTTCAAGGCGCAGGCGGCGTTGGCGGTCTCTTAAGTGATTGGCAGTTCAATCTTTGATTGCTCTTCCCGTGATTAATGAATTTATGGCTTCGAATCACTCCTCCTATCCAGACAACTGTGATTTTGATGATTATTCAGATTGGATTGAGTTGTATAATCCGACTTCCACGAATATTGTTTTATCCAACTATTTTCTGACAGATCGACTCTCCGAACCCTTTAAGTGGCAGATACCCGGCAACCCGGTGATTCATGCCAACGGGTATCTGATGGTTCGGGCAGATGGATTTAATGCCGCTCCGGGGGAAACGCGCTTGCGGGGATTTTATCCATGGGGCAGCACCTTTATCACAAAGCGCTATCACGCCCCGTTTAAGTTGAGTGCAGAAGGCGAAGAGATTGGCCTGCACTATGTTGACAACCCTCCCACGGACAAAGTCCTCATCGCTGCGGGTAGCCACCTCTGGCACTACCATGACACAGGGGATGATCCTGGTGTTAACTGGACTCTGGCCGCATATGACGACAGCGGCTGGGCGACCGGAGCCGCGCAGCTCGGTTACGGAGAAGGTGATGAAAACACAGTTGTCAGTTACGGCCCGGAGCGCAAGTATAAATATGCGACCACCCATTTCAGGACGCATTTTCAGATTGCAGACAGAGCCAGGATCGGCAATATACGGTTTCAGATCATGGCTGACGACAGTGCCATCATTTATCTTAACGGCGAAGAGGTCGCACGTATCCGGATGCCGGATGGAACTGTGACGTATCAGAGCTACTCCGACAAGGTTGTCAGTTCAGCCATTGAGAACACACTCGAAACAATTGAGGTGCCGGTTGATTATTTTCTGACAGGCGACAATGTGTTGGCAATTGAGATCCATCAATGTAACGCGACAAGTTCAGATCTCAGTTTTGATGTTGCCTTAACGGTTTCTGAAATAACCGGAACCGCCCATCTGGTGGATGCGCTCAGCTTTGATCAGCAGATAACCGATCTCTCATACGGACGCAATCCCGCATCTGCCACTGGGTGGTCTTTTTTTGCAGAACCCACGCCAGAGGCGGCCAATGGGACAAACGCCCTGAGTGGATTCAACAAATCATCGTCGGTGGTGGCATCGCTACCCAGCGGCTTCTATGCTGAGAGCAACTCACTAAGCGTTGCATTGAGCACGGTCGATGCGGAGGCGGTGATCCGTTATACACTGGATGGGTCAATGCCTAACTCCGCTTCACTGGTTTATACCAATGCCCTGACAGTCAACAGCACAACGGTTCTGCGGGCCCGCAGCTTTAAGGCGGGGATGATTCCTGGCGACACGCTCACGCATTCGTACTTTACAGGGAGCGACACGCTCACATCCCTACCGGTCTGTTCCTTTGTCACCGATCCGAAAAACTTCTTTGATGACACCATTGGCATCTACGCGAATGCTTCCGCATATCCCTATAAATCCCGTGAGATGCCGCTCTGGCTTGAGTTTTTCGAAGCCGATCAATCGCCTGCTTTTTCAGTGCATGCCGGCATTCGGATTGCCGGTGAAAACATCTGGACCAAAGCCCAGAAGCCATTCAACATCTACTGCCGCTCCAAATACGGCGACGATCAGATCAGTTACCAGCTGTTTCCTGATGAGCCGGTGGCGGCTTTCACCGAGGTTGCTTTCAGAAATGGTGGTGATGATTGGGAGGAGACCCTATTGCGCGATGCGATGATGCCATCCATACTCAGCGGATACATGAATCTCGATTTCTACAGCTACCGCCCCTGTGTTCTCTTTTTAAACGGCCAATTCTGGGGTATCTACAATATCCGCAAAAGATTTGATAAGACCTACTTCGCAGCCGAGCACGCTGTGGCGGAGGATCAGGTTGACTTTGTGCAGTATGCCCACAATGAATATGGATCCACTGTTTTGATGGCAGAGTACGGCAGCACAGAGGCCTATGAGACATTTAAAGAGTATGTCACGGTCAACAACCCGGCTGATCCAGCTGTCTACAGCAAAATACAGAGTGAGGTGGATGTGGATTCATTTATCGACTATGCGGTTTGCACGGATTTTGGAGCTAATAGTGCCTGGAAGCATAACCGGGAGTTCTGGAAGGGCTCAGGGAGTGAATCAAAGTGGCGCTGGGTGGTGAATGATTTTGATCGGGCCTTTGACTTGGGGGATATACCGGCAACCTCCGGCAAAATCGATGACTTAAAAGCAGAGTACACGCTTTTTGGAAGGCTGGACAACAATACGAACTTTGTGAACCGTCTGATGCAGCGCTATGCCGCTCATATCGGCAGCTCCTTCAATCCGCGTCGATTCGCCGAACAGCTGGATATTCTGGCGCAGGCGCAGCAGCCTGAGATTGTGAGACATAGAGCTAAGTGGCCAGCGTCGATGGCCTCTTACAGCTCTGAGCTGCAGGATATCAAAGATTTTGTCAGGCTGCGTCCTGTAAGGGCACTAAGCACCCTTGAAGCTGAAATGGGGCTCTCCCGCGGAATGGCGGATCTGACTTTTAGCTGCTCGCCCGTTGGGGCCGGGGATATCACCATCGCCGGTGTCAGAATGGCACCTGCGTATACAAATGCAGTCGCGCTCTTTAAAAACACCCCGGTTGAGATTGCCGCATCACCGGCTCCCGGTTATCAGTTCATTGCCTGGAGCAATGGCGCTACCAACCAGGTGATTACCCTTGCATTGACAGCAGCGATGGAGATCACCGCGCTCTTTGCGTTGGGCATTGAAACCGTGCTGCCGGAGCACGTGACAGAAAACCTCACGCTGAGTGCCTCCGGGTCACCTTACTGCGTAGCCACTGATCTGATTGTGGATGCCAATTGCACGCTCACGATTGAATCCGGCACCCGGTTGCTGATGAGTCCCTTGGCGGGAATTCGGGTCTATGGCGCTCTACAGGTCAACGGCAGTGCAGAGCAGCCGGTGGAGTTTTTAGCCCGCAATGGCCAGCACTGGGGTGGTATCGGCTTTGTTAACACGACCGGCGAGTCGCACCTCTTCCACACCGTCATCCGGGATGCCACCCGCAGCCGCTTTGACCCGCTTAATCTGAAAGCCGCGGTTTCGGGATTGAACGCGTCGCTCCTCCTCGCGCATGTCGACATCACAGCCCGCCAGCCCGTTTTCGCCCGCTATGGATCTACCAGCCTGCAGAATTGCTCCATCCAGATCCTCTTTACAGGGGATGGCATTAACATCAAAAACGGCGCCGGGCGAGTGGAGGACAGCACCTTTTCCGGCAATGCGTTCATCGACACTGATGCGATTGATTTTGATGGCGTTGCAGATGGATTGATCAGTGGAAATCGTATCTATAATTTTCGCGGCTTTAACAGCGATGCCATTGATGTGGGCGAAGGGTGTCAGAATCTGCTGGTCATCAGTAACCGGATTTTCAATGTCACTGATAAGGGGATCTCAGTCGGCCAGGGGTCGACTACGCATATTCAACGTAATCTGATTGTCAACTGCGACATGGGGGTTGCGGTCAAGGATGCTGGCTCCATCGCGTTCATTGACCAGAACACCTTTGCGCGAGTCAACACGGGCGTGGCGGCCTATGAGAAAAACTTGGGCAATGGCGGCGGAATCGCTGCTGTAGAGAATTGTATCTTTTCAAGGGTCAAAGAGGGACCGGTCTTTGTTGATTCGCTCTCAGCCGTCACCGTGAATTACTCCCTGTGTGATACGTTGGCCATGGCAGGCACCGGAAACATGGTTGCAAACCCGCTGTTCACAGATGAAGCCTCCTACGACTATTCACTGACAGCCACATCACCAGCGATCAACAACGGCAACCCAGCCCATGTGCCCGATGCTGATGGTTCCCGCGCCGATATGGGTGCTTATTATCGCTACTCATCAGGCGACTACCCTTTCTTTACCCCCAATGTGGTTGTGATTAACGAAGTGCTGGCCCATTCACACAACGCTGCCCCGGATTGGATTGAACTCTATAACGAAAGCAATCGTGAGATTGATTTGAGCGGCTGGTACCTCAGCGATAAAGAAAGCATTCCTAAAAAATACCGGATTGCAGCAGGAACAATTATCCAGCCCAACGGGTATCTTGTGTTTTATCAGGATCTGCATTTCGGCCCGGCCACGCATAATGAAAGTGCGCTGATCCCGTTTGCATTGAGTGAGAACGGCGAGAGTGTGACGCTTTTCCGTCCGGGAGATGCCCAGCTTCCTGACTATATGGAAACCGAAGATTTTGGCGCATCCGAAACAGGTGTGTCGTTTGGCCGCTACTACAAGGCCAGCACCAGAACATACAACTTTGTCAGCATGCTCGCGGCAACTCCCGGGCTGCCGAACAGCATGCCTCTCACAGGTCCAATTGTCATCAGCGAGCTTATGTATCACCCTCCGGTGAGCGAAGCGGAGTATATTGAGCTTAGCAATATCAGTTCAAATCCGGTAACGTTGTACAACTCTGTGACAGCTGCGGCGTGGCAGATCACCGACGGAATTCAGCACACCTTCCCGTCTCAGCCCCCGTTGACCATGGCGCCCGGCGAAAAAATACTGCTGGTCAGAAATGCGCTCGTGTTTGCTCAGAGCTATAACGCCCCGATCGGCACCCGGATTTTTCAGTGGGATAGCGGTGCTTTAAATAATGGAGGTGAGATGGTTGAACTTGGCAAACCAGGAGATTTAGATTCGCTGGGAGTTCGTCAATATATTCGGGTTGACCGCGTTAACTATTCGGATGACCTTCCATGGCCATCCGCAGCCGACGGTGCGGGCTTCGCATTGGCCAAAATTAATGAACGCACTTACGGCAATGACTACGCCAACTGGATGGCACGCTGGCCAACTCCGGGCCAGACCGAGTTCGGCCGCTGGGCAACCGACTCCAATCTTCCGCAAGCGCAGAGCCAGCCCCTTGATGATCCCGATGACGACGGTATTCCCAACATCATCGAATATGCCTATGGCAGCGCCCCCATGAGCCCTGACAGTGGCGCAGAATACTTTGCCGCGATTGACGGCAGCACAGTCACTTTTATTCTCAATGCCACCCACTCCGATCTACAGTACCGGGTTCAGAAGACCACCAATCTGGAGCAGGGAATTTGGTCTGAGATCCCTTGCTCAGTCATTACAACGGACGTGACCACCATGATCAGGGCAGCTGATGATGATCATGGGGATAAGGGATTTTATCGGCTGGCTTTTATCCTTAACAATCAGTAGCGTCCCATAGGACGCTTAGTCGCTTAGGCGACACGAAAAAACAATTAATTGTTCTTTCCAAGAAGTTGCCTATCGTCGCCTGTAGCGCACTTGCGCATGTCGTGCGACTTGCAGATTTCACTAAAATTGAAATGTGCAGGGTTGGCGGAACTTGTCCGGCGTAGTTCCGCTTGCGGGACTAAGACGGATGAGCCAAACAAAGATAATGAAACCCCACGGCGCGCCTTTGACGAACAATCGCCTGGCATGCGCTAATTGCTTCATCCTCCTTCGCCAAGGCTACGGCGGACACGGTAGAAGCAACCCTACACCCCGGGGCGCGCCTTTCACGCGCCTGTTGCAGTATGCCGCTCGCAGAGCGGCTACTACATCGAGCGATAACCCTTGCGCTCAGCAGTGCAGCGCATGTGTAGCAGTCGCCCGCATAGCGGACGACTTCCTGTTTCGCGTCCTGTCAAATGGAGCCGGCGCGGAAGGAGGTCAGTCGCTATGCGGCTGACTATGCCGCGCGCCTTGGCTTCCAGCCGGACATGTCCGATTGGAAATCGGAGCTACGTTGCTACCGCACAAAAGACGCGGCCTCTTCACTTTAGGCCCTTACCAAAGGGCAAGACATGTTGTCGGAGGTCAATCTTAATCACAACCCTGATCTCAATCTTTAGCGCTTTTACAGTAATGTCTCGAAAACCCGCTATTGAGAAGTTACCTTTGTTTCCCGGAACGCGTAGCGTTTGTTGACTAAACCGGCGGTGCATATCACACAACTTTTCAAGGAGTGAGATAACATCTGCATATCACGTGGGCTCAGTTTGGTTCCGGCTCCGCTGATTTAGCTGCTTTAGATCTTACAGCTGTGAACCCCTGGATGGTTTAAGAACAATGTTTTGAATCTTGTTCGCAGTGTCTTTGTACTGGGAGTCGCCCTTCAGTTTGTGCCACTCCGGGTGCGCTATAAACTTTTTCCAGGCCGCTTCTTTGGCTGCATTATTGTCAAAGGCCAGCATATAGGTGAGATTTGGAAGGGCACTGCCAGAGAGTGCATCGCCAAAGAAAACAGGTGCCATCCCGCAAGCACGGAAGAGCGCCAGTTCCCCGCCAGCCTCAAACATCGAGATCTTCTTTGCATTGCGTTCAGGGGTGTAGCTGTTGTAAATGCGCAGCTGAAAGAGACGCTCAGGAGAGGTTGACACCTGCTCAACCGAGGGGCATGTTGCCAAGGCCAGAAAAAGATCACTTGAGCAGCTATCGTACATCGGCTGCTTCATGGGAGCCGCAAAAAGCGCGGCCGCCTCCCTCATGTAAACAGCATCATCCAGCAGCTGACGCTCTGCGGTAACGGCCTTCTGTAGATCAGTAAACGCCGCCACTACAAAGAGCGTTGCATTGAGGTTGGTCATGCCATTGTTCAGCGTTTCATCGCTCCAGAGGATGCCGACCTTCTTAGCGCCCTGCCGGTTCAGCGCCGGAATAAGCGCCTGGTCAAACAACGATATCAACGCATCCCGCTGTTCAACGCCTGCGCAGCCATAGCGTTTGATCTCAATCCACTCGCGCTCAGCCGCGCCCGCCTGAATGTTCACAGCCACAACAAGGCTAATTATTACTCCAGTGATCCATTGTTTCATAAGCACACCCTTTCTTTTGTCTGTATAGAATACAGGCTAGCCGTTGCTCATGCAAGGCAGAAAAACAAGTAACTGCTCTTTTCGAAAAGTTGCTTATCGGGCCTTACTGCGGCTTGTTTCGCAGTCATCCACCGCATAGCGGCGGATATACTGTGCTTCGCGGCCATCCACCGCATAGCGGCGGATATACTGTGCTTCGCGGCCATCCACCGCATAGCGGCGGATATACTGTGCTTCGCGGCCATCCACCGCATAGCGGCGGATATGCTTCGCAATCATCCACCGCATGGCGCGCAGCAACGGCGGATTTACTTTATTTGCAATATA
>JAQUCE010000061.1 GCA_028686345.1 Kiritimatiellia bacterium | reverse complement strand
TGAACGCCCCCGCACCGATCACATATGCTGAGTTCATAGAGGGTTGCGCACTCTGGATCAGTGCCGAAGAGTGCGCGGTTGTGGACACACTGCTCCATGGAAAGAGCAGCGACCATCCCTTTGTGGTGGCATTGATGAACAAGGAGACCATCCTGCGCAACGCGCTGGTCAAGATCCGGGCCGGCGCCTCAGGAAAAGACGCGACCCTTTACACCCGCGATGCCCGCGGCTGCGACTTGAAGCTTGAGTCAGAGGTGGAGGATGCTGTCAGCCACGTCAACCCTTTGCAGAAAGAACGCAATCTCGATCGCATACGCTGGGGTATCATCGAAGAGCTGAGCGGAGTGGATCCGCTCAGCATCCTGAAAATTTACGCGTATGCCGCGCAATTGGCAATTGTCACCCGCTGGAGCGCACGGAGCACAGAAGCTGGACAAAAAACATTTGAGGAACTGAGCGAAGTTCCCGTTACGCTGTGAATAACAGCCTATAGCAGAAAAAATCACTATGGAAACAACAGGAAAAATAGTCGGCGTAAACGGCAATATGATCAGCGTGGCCTTTGAAGGGGCGGTCGCTCAAAACGAAGTGGGTTATGCCCTGGTCGTGACCAGCGAAAGCACCCAGCGCCTGATGAGTGAGGTGGTCCGTATTCGCGGACGCGTTGCGGACATGCAGGTTTTTGAAGACACGCGCGGCCTGCAAATTGACGATGTCGTTGAGTTCTCCGGCAATATGCTAACAGCAGAGCTTGGCCCGGGTCTGCTCAAGCAGATCTATGATGGGCTGCAAAACCCCCTGCCGCGTCTGGCCGAGCAGTGCGGCTTTTTTCTGCAGCGAGGCACCTACCTGCCGGCGCTCGACCGCGAGAGCAAATGGGCTTTCAAGCCGACTGCCGCGCCCGGCGACCGTCTGACTGCCGGAGAGACGCTCGGCACTGTGCCGGAAGGAATTTTCGAGCACCGCATTATGCTCCCCTTTAAGCTGGACGGGGTTTACACAGTCAAGTCAATCGTGGCCGCCGGCTCCTACACCGTGGAAAAAGAGATAGCTGTTCTGAGTGATGGTGATGGCAATGATATATCAGTGACAATGATGCAGCGCTGGCCAGTGAAACTCCCGATCACCTGTTTTGAAGAGCGGCTGCGACCGACCGTGACCATGACAACTCGTATACGCACGGTTGACACCTTTTTCCCCGTGGCACTCGGGGGAACCTACTGCATTCCCGGCCCCTTCGGCGCTGGTAAAACCGTGCTGCAGCAGACAACCTCCCGCTACGCGGATGTGGACATTGTGGTGATCGTGGCCTGTGGCGAGCGGGCTGGCGAAGTGGTGGAAACACTGCGCGAATTTCCTGAACTAAAGGATCCCCGTACCGGCAAATCGCTGATGGACCGCACCATTATCATCTGCAACACCTCCTCTATGCCGGTGGCCGCCCGCGAGGCTTCGGTCTACACGGGTGTCACGCTGGCCAGTTACTACCGCCAGATGGGCTTAAATGTTTTGATGATGGCTGACTCAACCTCGCGCTGGGCCCAGGCGTTACGCGAACTCTCCGGACGGCTGGAGGAAATTCCCGGCGAAGAGGCGTTTCCCGCTTATCTGGAGTCGCTGATCGCCAACTTCTATGAGCGCGCCGGCTTGGTACTGCTCAAGGATGGCTCCAAAGGCTCTGTCACCATCGGCGGCACCGTCTCACCGGCCGGCGGCAACTTTGACGAGCCGGTCACGCAGGCCACTCTCAAAGTGGTGGGCGCATTTCATGGGCTTTCACGGGCTCGTTCGGATGCCCGCCGCTTTCCAGCCATTGACCCGCTCGACAGTTGGAGCAAATATCCGAGCGTGATCGAAAACAAGCGTGTCGAGAAGCTGCGCTCCATTCTGCGCGCAGGCAATGATGTGAACCAAATGATGAAGGTGGTTGGTGAAGAGGGCACCAGCATCGATGACTTCATGAACTACTTGAAGAGCGAGTTTTTGGACGCGGCCTACATGCAGCAGGACGCTTATAATGATGTGGATGCCGCCACCCCTGTTGAACGTCAGCGCGAGATGTTTGATCTGGCTGAAAAAGCGATGCTCAGCCAATACGCCTACAGCGATAAAGCTGAGGCGCGCAAGTTCTTCCAAGGCATTGTTCAAGATTTTATTGACTGGAACCTAACCCTGTCTGATCTGCCGGAGTACACTCAGCGGCGTGATGCGATAGCGAAAAAAATCGAGGAGGCCGCTGCTCATGCATAAGATTTACCACACCATCGACAATCTGGCTGGCAGCGTCATAACCCTGCGAGCCGACGGCGTTAAATACGGTGAGCTGGCTGAGGTGACCTCACGCACCGGAACCTCTCTGGCACAGGTGATCAAACTCCATGGTGAGCATGTCACCCTGCAGGTCTTCGCCGGTGCCCGCGGCATCGCCACAGATGCCAGAGTGCGGTTTCTGGAAGCTCCAATGAGAGTTCCCTTCTCATACGCGCTGCTTGGACGCGCCTTTACCGGCTCGGCCCAACCGCGCGACAAAGGTCCGGAGCTGGTTAATAATCTGATCGACATTGGCACCCCTTCTGTCAACCCGGCCAAACGCATCATTCCGCGCAACATGGTGCGTACCAACATTCCGATGATCGATGTTTTCAACTCCCTGGTTGAGTCGCAGAAATTGCCGATTTTCGCCCGCGCGGGTGAGCCCTACAACGAGCTGCTGGCGCGTATCGCGCTGCAGGCCGAGGTGGATATTATTGTTCTCGGCGGCATGGGACTGAAATACGATGACTACCTCTACTTCCGCGACACTCTGGATGAGAGCGGTGCGCTCTCGCGCACAGTGATGTTTGTCCACACCGCTGCCGACCCGATTGTGGAGTGCATGCTGGTGCCTGATATTGCGCTGGCAACTGCCGAGAAATTCGCGCTGGACGGCAAAAAGGTCTTAGTGCTGCTAACTGACATGACCAGCTTTGCAGATGCCCTCAAAGAGATTGCCATCACCATGGAGCAGATCCCCTCCAACCGCGGCTATCCTGGCGACCTTTACTCCCAACTGGCATCACGCTACGAGAAGGCGGTTGACTTTGAAGGGGCCGGCTCAATTACGATTCTGGCGGTGACCACCATGCCCGGTGATGACGTGACCCACCCGGTGCCTGATAACACCGGATACATCACCGAAGGACAGTTCTACCTGCGGAACGGACGGATTGAACCCTTTGGCTCGCTCAGTCGGCTAAAACAGCAGGTCAACAGCCAGACCCGCGAAGACCACCGCACCATTATGGATTCCATGATCAAACTGTATGCCTCCTTCAAAGAGACCCAGGAGAAGCAGAGTATGGGATTCAGGATGAGCGACTGGGATGACAAGCTGCTCCAATACGGCGAGCGCTTTGAGGCGGAGATGATGGCACTCTCGGTCAACATACCGCTTGAGAAGGCATTGGATCTCGGCTGGCAGATTCTCTCAGCTTGCTTTGCCTCCAATGAAGTGGGCATTCCCACCAAGCTGATTGAGAAATTCTGGCCCAAGCAATAAACGCTAAGCTTTGACATTATGGTTATCTGAAAAAGAGAGGTATGAAAATGAAGAAAGCCTGTTTTCTGACTTTAGTGTTTATTTCGATCCTACTTGCCCCGCGCTTAACAATGGCGCAAAGGAAAAACATCTTATTTGTCTTTGCCGATGACTGGGGCCGCTATGCCAGTGCGTACAGACGCGTTGACAACCAGCCCTCTGTCAATGACATCATTCAAACCCCGCATGTGGACCAAATGGCCAGCGAGGGCATGATTTTCAGAAATGCTTTTGTCAATGCCCCCAGTTGCACCCCTTGCCGCAGCTCGCTCTTCTCCGGACGCTATTTTTTCAACACCGGACGCGGGGCGATTCTGAACGGCGCAAAGTGGGACAGCTCTATTCCGGTCTTTCCTCTGCTATTGCGTGACGCTGGCTATCACATTGGCAAGTCGCATAAGGTCTGGAGCCCTGGATCTCCGGCGGATGCGCCGTTTGGCGGGAAAAAATATGCTTATGAAAAAGCAGGCCGGGCCTGCTGCGATTTCTCCGAGCAAACCGAGATGCGCATGAGCCAGCGCAACTTGAGCCCGCAGAAGGCGCGGGCGGAGATTTTAGATCAGGTGCGCGCCAACTTTGATCACTTTATGGCCGACCGGCAACCCTCTCAACCCTGGCTCTACTACTTCGGGACAACCACGACTCACCGCAAATGGATCAAAGGATCAGGCAAAGCGCATTGGAATATCAACCCAGATGAGCTTAAAGGAAAAATGCCGCCCATCTTTCCCGATGTGCCGGAGGTGCGTGAGGACTTCGCAGACTATCTGGGGGAGTGCCAGGCCGTGGATGCCTGTGTTGGCGCGTTGGTGCAGCGCGTTAAAGCCCTGGGCGAGCTGGAAAACACGGTTATTGTGCTCTCAGGCGATCACGGATTCCCCGGTGCGCCGCATGGCAAGTGTGATCTTTACCACACTGGAACCAGCGTCCCCCTGATCATACGCTGGCCAGGCGGAACAGCGGGCCGCATCATTGACGACTTTGTCATGCTCCCTGATTTGATGCCCACTTTTCTTGAAATCGGCGAGGTTAAACTGCCCGAAAACCTGGATGCCCGCTCGCTGCTGCCGATCCTTTCAAGCCAGCTCAGCGGACAGATTGATCCAACTCGCACCTGGGCTGTGACCGGGCGTGAGCGGCATGTGGCCGAGGCTCGCGAGGGTAACCTGCCCTACCCCATGCGCGCGATCCAGACCAAGGAGCTTCTCTACATCAAAAACTATTATCCTGAGCGCTGGCCCATGGGCGCGCCATACAAAGCAGAGCTGTCAATCTCAGAGATGGAGCCAGAAGCCATCGAGCATAACACTCGCTACTGCTTTCCGGATTTTGATGCCAGCCCCACCAAGGCCTGGATGGTCTTGAACCGCGAAAACACAAAACATAAATGGCAGTACGATCTGGCATTCGGCAAACGTCCCTCAGAAGAGCTGTATGACCTGCGCAAAGACCCCGGCCAAATCCGGAACCTGGCGGGAGACCCTGAGTATGCGACTCAATTAAAAAACATGGCACGCCAACTCTCCGCTGTTTTAAAAGACGCCAAGGATCCGAGGGTCACCCAGGATCCAGTCCCGTTTGAACTGCCGCCGTTCACGGATGCGCAATAGGCGCTTAGCGACGAGAACAATCAATTGATTGTTCTTTGCAAAAAGTTGTCTATTTGTAAAATCATCTAATTCTAGTGTAGTAGTCGCTCTACGTGCGACATTGGTTGACGATGCTGTGCGACGATGTTGACCGACGATTGGGAACATGCGTGGGCTCGTCCACCAGCATCGTCGCCGCCATCGTAAACCGGAGACCTGTTCGACCTCAGTAGCTCCGGTTTCCAACCGGACAGTCCGATTGGAAATCGGAGCTACGTTGCTCCCGCACAAAAGTCTCCATCTCTTTAACTTGCGCATTCGCGCACTAACGCACTCGCGCACTTTAACACTCTGTACCCGGCGAGGATCTAGGCCCTTACCAAAGGGCAAGACAAACATATTCGTTGCTATTCTCTCAACTCCTGTCGTGAAAAACAAGAAGTTCAGATAGTCATCTTCATAAGTTGTTGATCGAAAGCATTTAAGGTGGTCTCTAAAACAACCGCCAACCATCCATCTTTTTGGAGCAGCCTAAAGGCTGGACAACAAACCTTACATGGCAGCCGTTTGTTGTTCACGCTTCAGCGTGCTCTTTGCTGTCTGGCCGATTATTGAAAAGTTACCTTTGTCCTTTTAAAATCTAAAACCCAAAATCTAAACCCTGCCGGTGTCTGGCTCCACATGAATACAGATGAAGGATGAATTTCCGAATCGGGCGCGGATTTTATTCTCAATGATTGCTGTCATGGCATGCGCCTCAGTCACTGACATTGCCGGGGCCACACAGATGTGCAGATCAACAGCGATGTCGCTACCAATGCGCCGGGTGCGCAAGTTGTGCGGATTATTGACTCCATCAACACTGGTGGCCATTTGAAGAATCTCCTCTTGAATTTCAAGGCCCAATGATTTTTCGGTCAGCTCTTTGATACTCCCGCTGGAGATCTCAAGCGCGACTTTAAAGATGAAAAGGCTGGCGACCACCGCGGCCAGCGGATCTAGTATATACCACCTCTCCCCCAGTAGAATGGCCCCGCCAATCCCACACATAGTACCAATTGAAGAGAACGCATCGGAGCGGTGATGCCAGGCATTGGCGATCACAGCCTGGCTCTCAATGCGCCTCCCCTCCTTGATGGTGTAGCGATACAGACACTCTTTGATCACAATGGAGATCACAGCGGCCGCAAACGCAATACCCCCGGGAGCCACCATGCGCACGCCTTTGGTGCTGTTCCAGATCTTGATTACACTCTCCCGAAAGATCCCCGCGCCCACCAGCAGCAACGCTCCGCCAATCAGAGCCGCTGCCAGTGTTTCATACTTGCCGTGGCCGTAGGCATGATCCTGGTCAGCTGGTTTGCCTGCAATTTTAAAACTGATCAGAACCACAATATCTGTGGCAAAGTCAGAAAACGAGTGCACCGCATCCGCGATCATCGCGCTACTGTGGCCGACAACGCCAGCAGTCAGTTTTAAGAGAGTCAAGACCAGATTGACGAGTGAACCGATCCATGTGACACGGCTGGCTGATACAGTTCTCTCGCTCATGGGAGTTCGCCTAACACAGTAAAAGAGTCTTTCAGTTTACTTGCCGGCAATTTTAAATGGGTGAAGGAGTTTTCCATGTGTTTTTCTCTTACAAGTTGCTCCGCAGTCCAGCTGCACACTGTTTTTTGACCAGGTGACTTGGTGACCAGGCGACTCGGTGGCATTGCTTACTGTCCCGGACTCCGCTTCAACGAACCTTCAAGTTATCTCAGGAACCACAAATTCATTGCGTCCAGCGGAGCGCAGATATTGATTGGCGCGTTCCGCATGCTCACCAATGAACTTTTCGGCCTGATTGTCATACGCTAATCGCGGACCAGCGATCAGAGGCTTTTGCGTGAGGTCAACCCCATTGCCGGCCAGTTGCGCGAGCATGCTGTCGAACGTATTCAGCGCGTCTTGATGGTCTTTGAACTGCGAACGCAACTGGTCAGGAGAGCTCGCCTGTCCCACCCGCCAGGCAATATTGGCCAGATGGCACATGGCTGTACTCTGGTGGCCGACTGCGATCTCCGCGTTGAGCAACGTGCTGTCTCCAGCCCTGACAGCTTTGAGGAAGTTGGCGGCGTGGCCGCTGCCTCCATCACCCTTGTACTGTGCAACGCGCTTCTTGTCCAAGTCATACCCAGCGCCGCCGCCGCGCGCAACCCTGATAAAGCCCTTTTCACACATAATGTGGTTGCCGCCGCGGCTACCCAGATAAACCGCGCCGCCGGAGCCGCCGCCTGCCCCCTCAGCGCCTGGCATATTTCTGATGTCGAGCACAACTTTAACATCGCGGTGTTCCATCACCGAAAACTGCATGTTCGGCGTGTCACCATCATCGTCCCAGAAGCGGTTACCAACTGAGATAACATTCGTGGGAATATCATTCCACCCCAGGATGTGGCGTAAATCATCGATATAATGCACCCCCCAGTTGGCCATTTCGCCATCGCCCCAGTTGAACTGCCAGTGCCAGTCATAGTGGAAACTCTTCCGCATCACCGGCGTCATGGGAGCCGGCCCTGCCCAGAGATTGTAATCAACACTTGCCGGCGGTATGGTCGGAGCTGTGACTTTACCAATTGGTTCGCGAGCAGCCAACCGGCTGCAATGAACCCACAGCACCTTGCCATATTTCTCCTCTTTGATATCCCTGGCAGCAGCCTGCACTGCGGGACAGGAGCGTTGTTGCGTGCCGGCTTGACACACACGCTTGTATTTGCGGGCAGCCTCCGCCATCTGGCGCCCCTCCCAGATATTATGACTGACCGGCTTCTCCACATAGACATGCTTGCCAGCCTGCATTGACCAGATCGCGGCCAGCGCGTGCCAGTGATTCGGCGTGGCGATCACGACTGCGTCAACATCCTTCATCTCAAGCAGCTTGCGCAGATCCTGGTGCTGCGCCGCCCCTTCCACCATGCCCATGCGGCTGGTGTCAGCATCGCTGACCGCAATCACCCGGCTCTCACCTTTATTAAAGCGCCCGCAGTGGCCCCCCCCCATACTGCCTGTTCCAATCACCCCTATGTTAACACGCTCATTAGCCCCTAGAGCCGTGTGCGGCACCAGCGAATAAAGAGCACTGGCAGCAGCTGATGTTTGAATAAATTTTCTTCTTGATACGCGACATTTTTTCATGATCTCACATCTTCCTGTTCGGTTATTAAGTTAGGGATTCCCCAAAACCCCATCAGTAAAGGTGATTCTCAATATAACCTAATGATGCTGTTTACGTCAATTGATATTTCAACCTTGAGTTTCATGTCTGGAAAAAGGTATGCTACTACGTTAAACGGAGATTACCCTGATGAACGAAAATATGACTGACACCCTGACCGCTGTTTCACCCCTGGATGGACGTTATGCCTCTCAGGTTGACCGGTTGCGTCCCATCTTCTCAGAATTTGGTCTGATCCAGCGCCGCATCGCTGTCGAGGTCGCATGGCTGCAAGCACTCTGCGAATGCGTTGAGATCCCCGAGGCGCGGGCTTTAAGCAAAGCTGAGAGCGCAGCACTGCAGGCGATTGCCGATGATCTGACACTGGAAGACGCGCAGCGTGTGAAAGAGATTGAAAGCACCACCAATCACGACGTGAAGGCCGTCGAGTACTTTATAAAGGAGCGGATGCAAGGCCAAAGCTATGAAGCACTTGGTGAGTTTGTTCATTTTGCCTGCACCTCTGAGGATATCAACAACATTGCCCATGCACTGATGCTGCGCGACGGTCTGGTGGAGTTGCGTCGGGAGCAAGCGCGGGTCACAGCCAAACTGACCGCCTTTGCCCTGGAAACCAAAGATGTCGCAATGCTGGCCCGCACGCATGGGCAGCCGGCATCCCCCACCACGCTGGGCAAAGAGCTGGCAGTTTTTGTACACCGCCTGCGCCGTCAGGCGGCTCAGATTGACGCGATTGTCATGCCTGCCAAACTCAATGGTGCGGTCGGAAACTTTAACGCCCATTTGAGCGCCTACCCGAATGTTGATTGGCAGGAGCTGACCCGCAAGGTCATTGAAGAGCGGTTCGCGCTGCAACAGACTCCGCTGACCACCCAGATTGAGTCGCACGACGGCATGGCTGAGCTTTTTGACGCGATCTCCCGCTGGAACACCATCCTGATTGATATGGACCGCGATCTCTGGAGCTATATTTCCATGGGCTACCTGCGCCAGAAAACAAAACCAGGTGAAATCGGATCTTCCACCATGCCGCATAAGGTCAACCCGATCGATTTTGAAAACAGCGAAGGCAACCTGGGATTGGCCAACGCCATCTTTAATCACCTCTCCCGTAAACTTCCGCTCTCCCGTCTACAGCGCGACCTGACCGACTCCACGGTGCTGCGCAACATGGGTGTTGGGTTTGGCTACTCTCTGATTGCCTACCAGTCCACCTTGAAAGGGCTGAACAAGATTGATCTCAACCCGCAGCGGTTGGCCGACGATCTTGAGCAGGCCTGGGAGGTACTGGCAGAGCCGATCCAAACTGTGATGCGCAAGCTCGGCCAAGCAAACCCCTACGAGAAACTCAAAGAGCTGACCCGCGGGGAGAAGGTCAATGCCGCAACCATGAAAAAATTTATTGACTCACTCGACATCCCGCCTGAGGACAAAAAGTATCTGCGCGAGCTGACCCCAGCCACCTATATTGGAATGGCCCCCCTGCTGGCCGAGAAAATCAGGAGCCCCGGCACGGGAGCAATGTAGCTCTGGTTTTCAACTCGGCAATTCCCTATGTAGCCAGTCGCTATTCTCTCAACTCCTGTCGCAAAAAACTTCGCAATCATCCACCGCATAGCGGCGGATATACTGTGGGACGATGTTGGTGGACGATTGGGATCATGCGGGGGCTCGCCCACCAGCATCGTCGCCGTTATCGTCAACCGACCTCTAAAATCCAAAATCCAAAATCCGCGCCTTGCGCGGATCTAGGAGCTTTCGGGAGTCTGCTTCGCCTCCAACCGTGAATACGGGGTGTAAACTGTAAACTGTAAACTGCGGCTTTACTCTCGTGCGTCCGAGCATTATAATTTAGCGCAACAAATGTATTTAAGGAAAAACACGCTTATGAAACACAACTGGATTGCCGTTCTCGATTTTGGCTCACAATACACACAGTTGATCGCGCGGCGCACGCGCGAGCAACAGGTTTACTGTGAGATCCTCCCCTTTAACACAACCGCTGCCCAACTGCGCGAACGCAACCCTGCCGGCATAATTCTCTCTGGTGGGCCTAACTCTGTTTTTGAAGAGGGCGCCCCGCACTGCGATCCTGCGATCTTTGAGCTGGGCATCCCTGTGCTCGGCATCTGCTACGGCATGCAGATCACAGCTAAAACCTTGAGCGGTGTGGTCAAACCAGGCACCCATCGCGAGTATGGCCACACCACCATCACAACCGTGGCGGAGTGTCAGCTCTTTGATGGCGTTCCCGAACAACTCTCAGTCTGGATGAGCCACGGCGACCAAGTGGCTGAGCTGCCCGCCGGCTTTACAGTCGCAGCCCGCTCTGAATCCTGCCCCTTGGCAGCCATGCGCAACCCGGAGCGCAAGCTTTATGCAATGCAGTTCCACCCTGAAGTAGTCCACACCCAGCACGGCACCGCTATTCTGCGCAACTATCTCTTTAAAATCTGCGGGTGCGCCGGCGACTGGAAACTCTCGGCATTTGTCACCGACACCGTGGCGGCTATTCAGCAGCAGGTTGGTGACAATGAGGTTATTCTGGGACTCAGCGGCGGAGTTGACTCGTCGGTAGTGGCCGCGCTGATTCACAAGGCGATCGGGCGCCGGTTGCACTGTATCTTTGTTGACAACGGGCTGCTGCGTTACGGCGAGGACGTGCAGGTAAAGGAGATGTTTGAGGCAAAACTAGGCATGGACCTGCATGTGATTGATGCCAAAGAGCAGTTTTACGCTGCCCTGAAAGGGGTCACCGATCCGGAGACCAAGCGCAAAATTATCGGGCGCGAGTTTATCACGGTCTTCGCGGAGCAGGCCCGTAGATTCAAGAACAGCAAGTTTCTGGCGCAAGGCACGATCTACCCGGATGTGATTGAGAGCGTCAACCCCAGAGGCGGCCCTAGTGCCACCATTAAGAGCCACCACAATGTCGGCGGCCTGCCCGCTGATCTGAACTTTGAACTCGTTGAACCAATCCGCGAACTCTTCAAGGATGAGGTGCGCAGGGTCGGTCGTGAAATGGGCCTCGACCCGGAGCTGCTTGACCGCCAGCCCTTCCCCGGGCCTGGTCTGGGAGTGCGTATTCTGGGTGAGATCAATGCCGAGCGTGTTCGCCTGCTGCAGCAGGCGGATATCCGTGTGCAGGAGGAGATGCAGAAGCTGCCGAACTACAAGGAGATCTGGCAGTCATTCGCAGTTCTGCTGCCGATCAAGACCGTGGGAGTGATGGGTGACCAGCGCACCTATGAGAGTGTCTGTGCTCTGCGCTGCGTGGACAGCATTGATGCCATGACCGCTGATTGGACACGACTACCCTACGAAACCCTGGCCCGCATCTCCAACCGCATCATCAACGAGGTGCGTGGCATTAACCGCGTGGTCTATGACATCAGTTCCAAGCCACCTGCCACCATTGAGTGGGAGTAAGGGGCTAGGTCCGCGCAAGGCGCGGAGTTTAGATTTTGGATATTGCCGCGCCACAGCTGGAGCACGAAAAGCTAGAGTTGCGAGTTGATTGGGAGAGCACCGATACTCCTGTTTTTGGTACGCAGGTTTTTGAACTCGACGCACGCGCAGAGCTGCAAGCGATCTGTGACTTTATCCTGGCGCGGGCGCAGCCTGACACCAAGTTGTACTCTCCGAACCTGCCAAACTCAGTACCATCTGTCATCAAACGCGGTAATCTCAACCACGACGACAGGTTGTACATCTGCTACGGCACCCTGGGGTTGGCTGATGTGATCAAGCCGATGGTCAGCATGGATGGCTGGAAATAATTGACTGACAAAGAGTTGGAAAGACGCTAGGTGTCGTAGTTCTACATTCTGCAAGATCTTTGAGCTTAGGGATCCTTAAGCTTCCATCTTCAAACGGTCTCTCGTACCAGTAAGGTTTGTAGTACAGGCTTTAGCCTGCTCCAAAGCGAGTTGTTGAGACGTTACTGTAAAAGTGATAATGAAGTAGTGCAAGCATCTTGCTTGCAAAAAACATTTTCATTTTACTATGGGCCAGGAACCGCCAATACGCCCAGCATGAAATTGAATGCTCTGATTTTTCAATTCCTTAACCAGAAAATCCACATCGCCCTTAAACAATTCTCCAGCCATAGTTACAATACATGTGCCGATCTCTTCAGAAGGTAGATGCTTAACAAGCTGGCGCGCTGAATCCAGCATCGCATGCCACCGCTTGCCCAGGACTCTGGCATCCGGCAAGGGTCCTTTGAAATCAAGTGTGTTAATCTCCTCCTGGCTGTAATGGGCACGTGAAGCGGCAGCGAGTGATGAATTCGGATTGAATCCTGGATCTTTACCACAAGCAGCCCAGACCAGATAACCAAACTCCTGAATGTTCTCATCGCAATGGATAATATCAATCCAGTCTCTTGGCTCGAGCCTGCCCGCCATGGCCAATACTTTATTGGTCGCCAAATCAAATGGATGCAGCGTAAGCCCCAGGATGTCGTCCGTAATAAGAGGAAAAAAGCGGTAGGCACTGTCTCTAGCCCACTGAATCAAAGTATGCTCACCGTTCAGGACAACTCGAGCTTCAACAAAAGACTGCGCTTCGCGCAAGACCTGTACTTCATAACTGTTTGCACGCAATAGATCCCGGTCTCCGGCCCAAGTAGAGGCAAGTGCCGCTTCCCGAGAGTGTTCCGGGAAAGGTTGTGGATGTCATTTTAGAGGGTCACTGCAGGCCAATTGTTTCAGATGGTATCCTCGCCGAATATGCTGATGTATTAAGCCGCCCGAAGTTCAACCTCGCCCCGGAGCGTGTGAACTACATTATGGATGCGTTTCGAAGTATTGGCATTCCTGCTTCATTTGCCACATCAAAATACCGGACACAAGTCCCAGACGAGGACGATGTTTTGTTATGAAGAGTGAAGATTTTGATAAAAATCTTGATGTAGACAACTCTTGCTCTATGACGCGTTATTTGATAAATTTAAATTACTTGCTGAGTTTTCGTTGTTTGAAATGGTAATGAAGTGGCGCAAGCATCCTGCTTGCAGATAAAATTCTTGGCGTGTTGCAATTTTAAAAAGAAAAGCTTATCCATTAAAGGAGCTATTATGCTGGCCTGTGTCTACTCTGGAGCTGTTTACGGCGTGAATGCGTTCTCGGTGGAGATTGAGGTCAGCTCAGGCCGGGGCGAGCCGGGGATCGTGATTGTAGGGCTGCCTGATGCCGCGGTACGCGAGAGCAAGGATCGGGTCTGGACTGCGCTCGGCAACTCCGGGTTCCACCTTGCCATGGGCCGCACCACGATCAATCTGGCGCCAGCTGATATCAAGAAGGAGGGCCCGGCCTTTGATTTGCCGATCGCGGCCGGCATTCTGGCAGCCGCCGAGCAGGTGAAGATGCCCAATCTGCGCGATTACGCAATGGTCGGCGAGCTGGCACTCTCCGGTGAGATCCGGCGCGTGCGCGGTGTGCTGCCGATCACGCTTGAGATGCGGCGGCAGAATAAACGAGGCATCCTGGTACCGGAGGATAACGCGGATGAGGCGGCCGTGGCCGAGGGCATTGATGTCTACCCTGTGCGTCATCTGCGCGATGCGATTGCTTTTATGGAGGGCACTTCCGATCTGCGGCCCTATAAAATCGATATCGCTGACCTGATCAAGAGCAACCGCAACCTGATCGAGGATTTCGCGGATGTCAAGGGTCAGGAGAGTGCCAAGCGGGCGGTCGAGGTGGCTGTTAGCGGCGGCCACAACATTCTGATGGTGGGGAGTCCAGGGGCCGGTAAAACCATGCTGGCGCGGCGGATTGCCTCGATTCTGCCTGAACTCACCCTGCAGGAGGCGCTCGAGGCCACCCGCATCCACAGCGTGGCCGGCACGCTCAAGAGCCACCAGGCGCTGATCACCCAGCGTCCCTTTCGCGCCCCCCACCACACCATCTCCGATGCCGGTCTGCTGGGCGGCGGCACCCATCCATTGCCGGGAGAGGTAAGCCTGGCGCACAACGGTGTGCTCTTTCTGGACGAGCTGCCGGAGTTTCACCGCAATGTGCTCGAGGTGCTGCGTCAGCCGCTGGAGGATGGACACGTCACCATTGCGCGGGCAGCGGCCACAGTCAACTTCCCTTCACAGTTCATGCTGGTGGCGGCAATGAACCCCTGTCCCTGTGGCTACTCAGGCGACCCCAAACGCGACTGTCGCTGCTCTGGCATGCAGATCCAGAACTACCGCAATAAAATCTCAGGCCCCCTGCTGGATCGGATCGACATTCATATTGAAGTCCCCCCACTGCGTTACGCTGAACTCAGCTCACTGCAACACGGCGAAACATCCGCCGTGATCCGCGAGCGCGTGATGCATTGCCGGGAACATCAGCAACACCGTTTTAAAGCGCTGCCGCATGTCACCTGCAACGCCAACATGTCAACCCGGGATGTGCAGAAATTCTGCCCGTTGGAGTCTTCCGCCGCTGATATGCTCAAGATGGCCATGACCGAGCTGAGCTTCAGTGCGCGGGCTTACAACCGCATTATCAAGGTGGCGCGTACGATTGCCGATATCGCCGGCACTGAGAACATTGCGGCTGAGCATATTGCCGAGGCGATCCAGTACCGCTCACTGGATAGGAATATGTGGATCTAAAACAGCTTTAATCTCTTGTTTTTCATCTCAGGAGTTGAAAGAATAACAACTAAACAGCGTTTGAAGGTTTTACGGGTTAATAAAAAGGAAGATTAAAATGAAGCGAACATTATATTTCTTAGTTGCAGTGATTGCGGCTCTGACACTGAACACTGCGACAGCCAACTCACTGGAAAGAAGTTTTTTAACTCCCCCTGATGCCACCAAGCCCTATATGTACTGGTACTGGCTGAATAACAACGCCAGCGCGGAGGGGGTCACCCATGACCTTATGGCCATGAAAGCAGCGGGTGTGGGCGAAGTTTTTATCGGCCATGTTGTGAGCAACGGCATTCCCGAGGGCAATGTTCCCATCCTGAGTGAGGAGTGGTGGAAGCTGGTCAGCTTTGCGGTCACCGAGGGTGATCGCATCGGCGTACGGGTCAGCATGTTCAACGGGCCTGGGTGGAGCCAATCCGGCGGCCCCTGGATGAAACCGGAGGAGAGCATGCGATATGTGGCAGGCCGCGAGACCCGTGTCAAAGGTGGCACCACATTCAACGGCCGGCTGGAGAAAGTTGATAAAGCCCTGCAGGATGTCGCTGTGATCGCCTACCCTGTGCCAGTCGCGGACAAGCTGATTGTCCGTCCAGCAAAAGCGGTTGTGTCGCCTGAGAATCCGGAGCTGGCGCAACTGGCCCGTGATGGCAAAAAAACAGCACAACTCTCACGCCAGCCACTCACATTGGAGCTCACATTTGACCAACCGCTCCTGCTTCAAACGCTGACGCTGGACTTTGGCGACTCCCACGCCAAAGTCGAGGGGATCATCGAAAGCATCAGCCAAGGCCAGGCAACCAAACTGCGCGATTTTAAGATTTTCCGCACGAATTTAGGGCTCTCAATGGGACACCTGGTCAGAGCCCCCTTTGACCTCTCTTTCACACCCACCCTGACCGATCAGATCCGCATCTCATTCACCCGGCTGGACTCCCCCCCGAAGGTGCATGACATTACGCTTTCACCCTCAGCCAAAATTGACTTCGGCGCTGAGAAACAGCTCGGACGCATGTATCCGGAGCCAGTTCCACCGGCAGATGCCTTTATCTGGCCGACCATGCCGGAGTGCGCCCCCGGCACTGCGGTTGATTCTTCATCGATCATTGTCCTCACCGACAGGTTGCAGGCGAATGGGAACCTGAACTGGGAGGCCCCTGCAGGCAGCGATTGGATTATTGAGCGTTTCAATATGGTCTCAACTGGCGCGATGTGCGGCCCCACCCCGCCGCAAGCAACCGGACTGGAGTGCGATAAGATGAGCCGCGAGGCGGTCAACACCCATTTCAACGGGATGATCGGTGAGTTTTTACGTCGTATCCCGGCCGGGAACCGCAAGGGTTTCCAACACATCACACTCGACAGCTACGAAGTGGGGCCGCAGAACTGGACCGACGAGATGACCCCGCGTTTCATCGAGAAATACGGGTATGACCCCATTCCATGGCTGGCGGTTGTCAATGGACGGGTGGTCGGCACGCGCGCGCAGAGCGACCGCTTTCTCTGGGACTGGCGGCGGCTGGTGGCTGATCTGATCGCCAGGAACTACGTGGGCGGACTCAAAGCTGCTGCCAACCGTCACGGGCTCAAAACCTGGCTGGAGAACTACGGGCACTGGGGTTTTCCGGGTGAATCGCTGCAATACGGCGGCGCCTCCGATGATATTGGCGGCGAGTACTGGCTGTGGAATACGCTGGGCGATGTCGAGTGCCGGCTGGCCAGCTCCACGGCGCATGTTTATGGCAAAAAAGTTGTCTCGGCCGAGGCGTTCACCTCCAATAAAAACTTTGTTCAGACACCGGCCAACATCAAAACCCGGGGTGACTGGTGTATGACCCAGGGTATCAACCACTTTGTGCTGCATGTTTACACCCACCAGCCCTACGCCGCCACACCCGGCATTGTGCCCTGGTTCGGCACTGACTTCAACCGCAACTCCACTTGGTTCAAAGATTATGGCCACGGGTGGACCGACTATCTGCGGCGTTGCTGCCACCTCTTGCAACAGGGCACCCATGTTGCGGATGTTGCCTACTTCTTCGGCGAGGACACCCCGCGCATGAACGGCTTGCTGGAGCCTGCTCTGCCACCGGGACGTGACTACGACTACATCAACGCCGAAGTGCTGCTGACCCGCGCCACCTGCAAAAACAACTCTCTCACGCTGCCGGATGGCCAGAGCTACCGTGTACTGGTGCTGCCCCCCTGCGCCACCATGACCCCTGAGCTGCTAAAACAGCTCCACTCCTTTGTCAGGAAGGGGCTGACTCTGCTGGGCGACCCGCCGCAGAGCTCTCCCAGCCTGAAAAACTACCCTGCCTGCGACGCTGAGGTCGCGCGGCTCTCCGCTGAGCTCTGGGGCGATACGCCAGCTGACAAGGTTGACCGCGCGTTCGGAAAAGGGCGCGTTTTTCGCGGCCATACACTGGAGCAGCTCTTTGACAAACTTGAGTTGACAGAAGATCTGCGCTGCGGCTCACCTGAGATCCTCTGGACACACCGCACGCTGAAGGATGCGGAGATCTACTTTGTCAGCAACCAGAGCGAATCAGAGCGGTTGAGCCTGGCCCCCTTCTTCCGCGTCACTGGTCGCGCCCCTGAACTGTGGCGGGCAGAGGATGGAACTTTCTCGCAGCCAGCAACCTTTGAAACAAGTGCCGAGGGTATTCGCATTCCGCTGGAACTGGCACCAACTGAATCCGTTTTCGTTGTTTTCCGCAAACCGCTGAAAAAAGCCCCCTCAGTCACGCTGCTGACGCATAACGGCCAGCCAATCGTCACCTGCGAGGAGCAACCGGACGAGCGCGGGGTCAAACCTGGCGGCAGCGAATTCACGATGATGGCGTTTGTCAAGACCACCGCTAAAATCTCGCTTCCCAAAGAGAGTGGTTCAGGGGTGGCGCGCGATGGACAAAACTTTGTGGTGATGCCAATGCACGGCAACACCTGGGGTGAAGGACACTCCGGTGCCGGATTCTCGGTTGGCAGCAACGGGGTGGCGGTCTTCGAGCACTGGGCCAACAACATACCCCCTGTACTCGTGTGGGAGGCACCGCAACCCCTGGGTGAGACAACGCATGTGGCGGTGGTTTATCACGGAGGGCTGCCGCATCTGTACATCAACGGCGCATTGGTCAAGAGCGGCGTTGCCAGCGGACAAAGAGCTCACAGCTCCAAACAGCCGACCGCCGCACAGTTCAACGGCGAGATCAAGGGTTTCAAAGCAACGCCTTCCGCCCTGTCGCAGGAGCAGGTTGTTGCCAGCTTCAACCAGGGAGCCGCTGCAAGCGCGTTAAAGATTACCCCATCAGTGGTGCGGGATAACAACAATGTCCTGCGCCTGTTCGCAGCTAATCCCGGACGTTATACCGCCACCCTGTCGGATGGCTCAAGCCGGGAGTGGAATATTCCATCTGTGCCGCGCCCCCTTAATATCAGTGCCAACCCGTGGGAGGTCAGCTTTATGCAGCGGGATGACATGCGCTGCACTGTGAATTGGAACAAGCTAACAGACTGGAAGGACTCGGATAACCCGATCATCAAATACTACAGCGGAACCGCTGTTTACATCACCACCTTTGAGTGGAATAACGTCATGGCTGACACCCGCGTCTGGCTGGACCTGGGCAGCGTTAAACAGATTGCGTCAGTCACCCTCAACGGTGAAAAACTCGGAGTCTTGTGGCACCCCCCCTACCGGGTGGATGTTACCCGAGCACTGGTGAAAGGCAGCAACTTCCTTGTGGTCAAAGTGGCCAACGAGTGGTTAAACCGCTTTGTGGGTGACGAGCAGCTTCCGGATGACACCGGCGCTAATCCAAAAGGTCAGCTTTCTGTGTGGCCGGAGTGGGTTCTGGAAAACGCGCCGCGGCCCGAGAGCGGGCGGGTCACACTGCTCAACCGCAAGCAGGCCAACAAGGATACGCCACTGCTCAGTGCCGGATTGCTGGGCGACATTCTGTTGATTCCTGAGAGGGTTGTGAAATAGCTGCGGGTGGTATCGAAGCTGCCAGATTCGTTGCGCCATGTATGCAGTTCCACCATGTGCCCCGCCGCGTCAAAATCTGTCTCGGTTGGATAGGTCGCGCCTTCGCTGCGGTAAAGCTGCCCATTGCCTGAATAGTAGTTCACAGTTTGATTGCCCTGCGGATCGGTAACGGTGATTTTGTACGCTCCGGGTTTTCCATCAACCGATTGTTGTGTGCTGTAACTGGTTGTGTTGGTGCCTTCTGATGCAACTTCGCCGACCGTCGCCATACTTCCGTCATCGTGGTAGGTTGTAACGCTCTCCAATTCGCGACCATTCGCGTAATTCGTAGTTCCCACTCTCCTTGCAAAGCCGTCAAAAAGATGTTCGGTCACACCGCCGAGGCTGTTACTTGAGCACGCCTCATATCCCACTATGGAGTGTGTAACGTTTGTTATTCCAAACGTGGCATTAACGCTAGTCACAACCTTTGAAGCATTTATATTCAGCATGAGATTACCCTCCGAATAAAGGCCGCGCTCTCCTCCGTGACCGCAAAATCACGCAACCGCAGCAACCTGCCATCTGGATAAACGACTTCCAGTGAGGCGCCGGTTTCAACGGGAGTGGGTAATTCAAACTCCACGAATTTAACAGCATCACTTTTTTGCTTTGCACATTGACCGGGCCATTTTGTGAAAGTTGACGCAGCTATGTTATTCTTCCTGCAGAAAGCAGCCTGACTTAGTCCGCTTTTTTGATAGCGGCTGACTAGAGACCGGCGTTCTGCCGAGGTGTACCGCTTGCGCGTTTTCTTGTATGTTGTTTCTGATTGTGGTTTCATGGTGCCAATTATACCACGGCAATCACAATCATAATATTAGGTCAAAGTTAAGACGCTTACTTATCAGTTGGCGCACGCCAGAACTCGGGCTCGAGCGGTGTCATCAACTGCTCCACTCCATCCACCTGCCAGGCGATCAATGCGCCGTTGACTTTACTCACAACCGCCGTGTAATTGCCACCTGTGGCCACAATCGTATCCCCTCGCTCCTCAAGCGTTGCGCCGGGCACGAGCGCCCCGGTGCGCACAGTTGCGGGATCTTCCAGCGGAAACAGCACCTGATCGCTGCTGACGCTAAAACCCTTAGGCGCCCAGGCACACGCGCGGCGCAGCACAAATTCAAAGTTCCAGCCAGCAACTTTGGGCTGCACAACCTCCAGCCGTATCAGATCAACCGGCAGCGTGATCTCCATCTGGCAGCGCGGCGGCAGATCTAACTCACCCAGCGAACCTCGTGAGATAACCTCGCCATCCTCCTCATACCTCCACAAACACTCAAACTCCTTGAGATTCGTGAAAAAGAAGGCATTCTGCACCAGAAAGCGCCCCTTCCTCAAATCAACGGGTTCCACAAACGCACCCTGGTAGCAGTAACGCACCTCAGCCACCTGCGGCGTGATCCGGCGATCAGGCTGAACCAGACCATTGCAGCAGAAGTTGCTGTCATTGGGGTAGTCTCCAAAGTCGCCGCCATAGGCCCAGAAGTAATCCGGCTCGCCATGCCGCAGATTCACGGGCGGGATCGGCTGACGCAACCCCTGATCAGCAAAAGCCCAGATAAAAGCCCCCTGCAGATTGGCGTGGCGGTTGATCACCGCCCAGTAATCGGAGAGATTGCCTGAGGAGTTGCCCATGGCATGGGAGTACTCACAGAGAATCGCGGGAACTGTTTTGGAGATGTCCTGACCATAGGCCTCCAGCGCCGCGACCGGCATATACATCTGATCCCCAATGTCGGCTGGCCCGTTGCCCTGATTCAGAATCGGCCGTCCGGGATCACGGGCGCGGACCAGGTTGTAGGCCTGCTCAAAAAAATCGGAGTCCACATTGTTCTCATTGCCCAAAGACCACATTACAATCGAAGGGTGGTTCTTGTCGCGCTCAACCATCCCCAGCTCACGATCCAGCGCGGCAGCCCGGAACGCCGGATCAATCACAGGGTTACGCACATCCCCTGCCAGTCCGTGGGTTTCAAGGTTGGCCTCGTCAATCACATACAGACCATACTCATCACAGAGATCATACCACCGCGGATCATTGGGGTAGTGACTGCACCGGACTGCGTTGATGTTCAGCTGTTTCATCAGCCGCGCATCTTCCACCATACTTGCATAAGAAACAGTGTAGCCATGATCAGGATCCATCTCATGGCGGTTGACCCCTTTAAAGAGCACGGCCTGCCCGTTCACAAGGATCTGAGTGTTCACCAGCTCAACCGCGCGGAACCCGACCTTTTGCGGTATGGATTCAACCACACGACCCTTTTTATCTTTGAGCGTTAGTATCAGCGTGTACAGATTCGGCCCCTCGGCAGACCATAACTGCGGCGTATCGACCCCGATGTTCAGCTCCACCCGCCCATTCACCAGGGCTGCCGTATCCCGCGCAACGCGCCTGCCTTTAAAGCTGTGCGGGTACAGCTCCGCCTCCACACTCATCTCGTCCACTGCATCTTGGATCTCTGCTGTTACCTTCAAGTTCCAACGCCCCGCATAGTCACCTGTCGCAACTGGCAGTGTGCGCACAAAGTAATCTTTGATATGCGACTGCGGAACCGCCCAAAGGTAGACCGGACGATAGAGACCTGACAGCCGCCAGAAATCCTGATCCTCCATGTAGGAGCCGTCGCAGAGGCGGTAAACCGCAACTGCCAGCAGATTTTGGCCTTGAATCAAGCAGGGTGTAATGTCAAAGGTCGCGCCCTGACGTCCATCCTCGGCATAGCCCACGCGCTGGCCGTTGACCCACACGTACATTGCGGATGCGAAGCCGTCAAACCGCAGATAGATCCTGCGCCCCGCCCACGCTTTCGGCAGAACAAAGGAGCGGCGGTAGGAGCTGACCGCATTCCGCTCTTTAAAGGTGGTGTATTTTTCATCCGGCTCCCCCATCACATAGGGCGGATCAACCTTGAAGTAATAGCCGATATTTTTATAAAGCGCGGTTCCATACCCCTGCAGCTCAACACAACCCGGCACGTTGATCTCATCCCAGCGCTCGGCAGAGTACCAGTTCTGACAAAAATCCCGCTTGCGCTTATCAGGGTGCTCAACCCAGTCAAACTTCCAACCGCCGTCCAGCGACATAAACCAGGGTGAGCTTGCGCGGCTGGTTGCCTTACGCGCCTGCTTGGGGCTGTCGTAGACCATCATGGTTGCCGTGGATGGCTCTGCCCCCACCCGGAAAACGCGTGGATTCTCCCATTCAGGCAGACTTTCATAGGTCGCGGGATTGTACACTGCCTGGGGCTTGATTCCGTTGCCATGGGAGACAAAGGCGGTCTTCAGCCAGCACCCCGCAGTGTCGGGGTCACCCTCGACTACCAGTCTGACCATCGCCACGCCGCTCAAATCAAGGTCGAAGCTCCGCGGCGTGGCTCCCATGGCCACACCGCCACTCGTCCACAGAACATTCGCGTCGCCGTAAATCTTAAACATTGCGCCGCCCGGACTGGTGTCGATCACCCCGACCGCGCCCTGCAGACGCGCGGCTGCACCGCGCAGAAAACAGAGATCTGAACCAGCCAGCGCAGCCACTCCCTCGGGATAGACCCTCCCTGCAACCTTAATCTCAGCGCCAGCCAGCGTGCGGCCGACTGCAATCGAGTCTCCTGCACTTGCCATACGGAGAGTATCAAGTTGGGAGATCAAAATCTCCTCTCCCATTAGCGGGAAAAGCAACGAAAAAAAAGTAAACACCAACCAAAAATATTTCATAACAACTCCACGCGGAATTTTGAAGCATAACCCGCTACCGTCAACCGCTATCGTCAACCAACGGCGCAGCCGAGCTCAGCAGCTCCGGTTTCCAACCGGACATCTCCGATTGGAAATCGGAGCTACGTTGCTCCGCAAATGTATAAGATCACTTTGAAGATCGTTCACGTCGCCCGCATAGCGAACGACCTCCCTCTCCCGCGTCTTGTCAAGGGAGTAAGCGCGGAAGGAAGTCAGTCGCTATGCGGCTGACAAGATCATTAAAAACAGATTTTCAGAGGTCAACCTTAACCTCGGCCTTAAACGCCTACTACCTAAAACCTATAATCTAAGCCATTAGAGCACTGTTCTCTCAACTCCTGTCGTGAAAAACAAGAAGGTTTTAAGGGGCGCGGCCTCTCACCGCATCTGCGGGAAGAGAATCACATCACGGATCGCCTCGGTGTTGGTCAGCATCATCACCAAGCGGTCAATACCCAGCCCCAGCCCGCCGGTCGGCGGCATTCCGTGTTCCAAGGCCAAAATAAAGTCTTCATCGACCTTTTCAGTGTCATCTCCGGCCTGATCAGCGAGTGCCGCCCGCTGCGCCACAGGATCGTTTTGTTCAGTGTAGCCAGGGCATAGCTCTTTACCGGCCACCACAAACTCAAAGACATCCACCAGCTCAGGATTGTCGGCACAGGCCTTGGCCAGCGGCACAAACTGTCGCGGAATGCGGGTTACAAAGGTTGGCTGCCACAAGGTTTTCTCAATCAGCTTGTCGTAGATCTCATGAGTGATCAGCAGATGATCCATTGTTGGGTCAGCCTCAACCCCTTTTGACAGGGCTAGAGCGCGGGCACTCTCCACGGAAAGATCAAACCAATCGTCTCCCATCAGATCGGTAATCAGGGTATGGTAGCTCACCTCGCGGTAGGGCGGCGTGAAATCCAGTGTTTTTTTGGCTTCGCCATACTCAACCACCATCCGGCCCAGCACCTTTTCACAGAGATGCGGCAGCAACCCCTCGATAATGGCTCTCATGGAGCTACGGTCACCATAGGCCTCATAGAGTTCAAGCACGGTAAACTCCGGGTTGTGCGTGCGGTCAATCCCCTCATTGCGGAAGTTTTTGCCGATCTCATAGACCTTGTCAAAACCACCCACAATCAAACGCTTGAGGTAGAGTTCAGGGGCGATGCGCAGGACCAGATTCTTTCCCAGCGCGTTGTGGTAGGTTGCAAAGGGCTTGGCAGCGGCACCGCCTGCCTGACCCTGCATAATCGGTGTCTCAACCTCCATGAAGCCCAGCTGGTTCAAATAAGTGCGCATCTCGGCAATGATCGCACTGCGTTTATAGAACCGCTCACGCGACTCCTTGTTCATCATCAAATCCAGGTAGCGCTTACGATAGCGCTCTTCAATATCCTGCAGCCCGTGAAATTTTTCAGGCGGCTGTTGCACCGCTTTACTGAGCAGCGTCCAACTCTGCACCTGAATTGTTGGTTCTTCGGTTTTGGTTACAAAAGTGCGCCCCTTGACCCCAATAAAATCCCCCAGATCAAGCACCTTAACCCCGGCAAACTGCTCCTCGCTCAAGAGATCCTTCTTGAAGAAAATCTGAAAGGTCTCGGTTCCGTCATCAAAGGTCGCGAACGAGGCCTTGCCCATACGGCGGATGGTCATCAGGCGCCCGGCAGCACTGACCTCCTGATCAACCTCGAAGTTTTGTTTCAAATCCGCCAGCCGGGTGCGTTCAAAGGCCTCGCCATAGGGTTTAAAGCCCAGTTCGGCCAACTTATTAAGATTGGCAATACGTTGTTCACGATACTCATTGGTGGAAATAGTGGTTTCTTCTGACATCTGCTGCATCCTTTTGATTGAAATGCCGATTATCATACCACACTTCAAAAGATAAAACACGTGAAACGCGACTGTAAATTTTCGCTCAGCGCAGCAGCATCAAGGTTTCAGCAGAGCCATTCAGGCTGTTATCTGACTGCACAAAGGTGTCATCTGTGGACAGCAGCCTGACAAAACTCTCAGCGTTTGCCTCCTCTCCGGGCGACGAACATACCATCAGCATCATGAAAAACATACCCAGCACTACTTTCTTAGCACCTGTACTTTCACTTGATCCGCTCTCGCACAGCTTGTTTTGCTTCCGAAATCTCCATAAAGCGCGATGTGCTGTTTGCAATTCGCTCCTCCCTGGCGCGAAGTACATCGTCGTGCCAAGCTGGTGATGGTACATCTTCGGATACGTGCGCAAGGTCAGACCAAATGCCCTCGATGGCCTGCAACTTCTCTATAGTACTCATCCGTTCCAATGGAATAGTGATTTGCATGATAAACCTCTAACGGTGAAAAATATCAAGTTGTTCGACAGGATGCAAGCCCTGGTTTTCTTGTTTTCGAACGCGAATCATTTTTCAAAAGAGGCGTATCCATTTCGAAAAATTTATTTATTGGTTGGATGTCTTTTTATTGTTGGTCTCGGACTCCTGTTTTTGCAATCCCAATAGGAACTGGTTCAGAGTTGCCTGTGACTGGATTATGATAGATTTCGTGTCTTCCTCCATGCCTTAAGAGAATACACCCTGTTTGGCTGAGGTGTTTCACGAGATCTATCCGTTTCATGAATACTCCAGCTCAGAAACTTTTCGGATTCCCGGTATTTCTTCAGAACGAAAAGTGACTGACAAATCTTGTAAGTTCGCTTTTAAATCTTCTAAATCCTGACCTTGAGTCCAATGATCTCGCAAGCCCACCGAAAAAGGCGTCCGCATATTTACACTGCTTATTTTCATCCCAAATAAAGTCACGCTGGAATTCCGGATTGAGAATGTAGACACCGCTGTCAATGCGACGGCATACCTCGAATGCTGTGCGCTTGTCGGTTCGAATCATTAGGCTGTCGATAGGATAATCACCCAGATCAATAGGTTCATGCTCATCTAAGCCTTCAGGTTCATCCGGCACAGTCACCTGTGCAGTCTGTATCAACTGTGTTTCGTCAGTATCCATAATTTCTTTCATATTGATCTCACTTTGTTTCAAAACGCCACCAGCCTTTCACCCAATTCTGCGCGGAGGTTCCATTTCTTGGTTGTGTTGAGGGCTTGTTCAAGGCAGATGAAGATGCCATCCATGCCCCGAAGTTTGGCAACGCTCTCTTCTTTTAAGTCGTAATCTAGACAGACGGTCGCCTCTTTGTGTGAGTCCCAGACGCGGAAGACGATGTTTTTAGTAAAATCAATGATGACTTCGGTCTGGACATCCAGCATAAAGCCTCTTTTCAGCAAAACTTCCTGAAGGATGTACTCGCGAGCAAATGTCATCAGGAAGGCGGTTTCTTTCTCGCGAATGTACGCTTCGAATGCCTCCACGTTTTCTTTATCTGCCTTTTCAGGATCAGGCTCAAACTCGGTGCGCGGGAAACGTGATTTTGCGAGTTTGTAAACTTTAAACCCTGTGCGGAAAGAAGGAAGAGCATCACGCTCCATGCCGGGTAGCTCTTTTTTTGCTTCCTCTTCTGCTTGCGACGCTAATTCATCCAACTGCCTTACAACACGCCTGTTTCTCTCAATCGTAATGTCTGATATCCGACGATATCCCGCTTTGTACGCGGTGCTCTTTTCCTCGATCAATTCGGGAAGCTGTACGAGAATGAAGCTCCGTGAACCTCCGTTTCGCGTATTGATATCCATCACCGCTTGCCCTGTAGGCCCCGACCCGGCAAAGAAATCAAGAACGAGGTCACCAGGTTTTGTGACATACTCAATGAGTCGTGCGAGAATCTCATGATCTTTAGGGTTGTCGAATATTTTGCCACCCAGAAGCTTGCGCAGATACTTGATTGCAACCTGAGACTGCTTGTAGAGGACGCTGGGCATTACTTGCAATCCGACATCCTCTTGATCCTCTTCGTCCTCATTGTCCGCTACCGCGTCATCAAGCAATTCTTCAGGAACCACAATGAGATGAGCCTTTCGGAAAGGCGGCTTGGTATGATCCTCGCGAAATTCAACAAGTCCGAGATCGATCTGACGCTGCATTGATTCAGGAGTGCTGAATCGCCATCCGTCGGCTGGCACGGCACAAGGTTTTCCTGTGCCTGGATGAATTACGTCGTATCGTGGGCCGTCACCGCCTGGCCACGAAATATCGCGGTCGCGCCAAGGTCCCCACTTGTCGACTTGCTTGTACCGGGAAAGTTTCTTTGACGCGTGCTTGGCAGGAAGATCCTTGTACCATTTTCGCAGCTCTGTTTCGATGGTCTCGTAGTCTTCACCATGGATCTCCTTTAGGGTCAGCCACTTTTTACAAATTTCCTTCGCTCCTGGTTTTTGCTCACGCCAGACGGTATTCAAATCTTTCAAGTATTGGATATCCCGAGCGTAGCAGATCACGTAGTCATGCCCCACACTGAATAATTTAGCATCGTTTTTTCGCGTCTTTTCCCACGTGAGTTGAGCAACGAAGTTCTCTTCGCCGAAGGCCTGATCGCAGAGCTTTCTCAGGTGGTGTACTTCATTGTCATCAATCGATATGAAAATTACACCATCGTTCTTGAGAAGTTGGCGAGCAAGCAACAGGCGCGGGTAGAGCATATTCAGCCAATTGGAGTGGAACCGTCCATCTGCTTTGGTGTTGGTGTCGATCTTGACACCGTCGGATGTAACTCCGATATGCTCCCAGTACGATTTTTTGTCCTCTTTCCAGGTATCGGAGTAGACAAAATCTTTGTCCTTGTTGTACGGCGGATCGATGTAGATGCACTTGATGCGGTTGCGGTAGGCAGCCAGCAGGCATTTAAGGACTTCCAGGTTTTCGCCTTCGATGATCGCGTTGCCGTTGGCTAGTTCGGGGTTGACTGAGCGGGTGGGATCGACCTCCAGCGACGCGACGGTCGGCGTAAAGGCATTGCGCTTGGCGTTGGCCTTGCCGAACCAGCGGAATTCAAACCGTTCTGTTTCGGCCACGGAATCCGGGTCGACTAAACGCTTGAGTTCGTCACGATCCAACGCACCATCGTTGCTGAACAGATCAGGCATCAGAGCCCGCAATTGCTCCAAGCGCTCCTGGTTCAGGTCGGGCGTGGTGGGCATTTTATCTTGAATGGTTTTATTCATGGTTTATCTTTCTCGGCCTCTTCCTGCCATTCCTGCAAAAGTTTCCGTAATTCCTCTTTCGATGGCAATCCTTGCCGATCCCGGCTTTTCAACAGCCGCTCGAATAGAAGCGTGTTGATCTGCCGCTCAAGTTGCCGTTTGTTCCAGTGACAACGAACTGCTTCGCTTTCGTAAAACTGTCGGGCCGCTTCGCTTTCAACCCGCATCAAAGCACGGTAATGTGACCAGCCAAGATCGGGATGGAAACTCCCAGTCAATTCTCCACCCGCTGGGTGGGGGATTACTTTTACTCCCCCCACTTTGCCTGCCTCCTATGGATTTTGAAACCCATTTGATCAAGATTGAAGGTGCTAAATTGGCACCTCCAATCCGGGAGGTCCTCCTGAGTCATAGAGCGCGACCAACTCAATATGAATGGAGATTCCCAAACGGGCGCTTCAGGGCATTGGTCCAGATTGAATTTAACAGAAGCCTTCTGTTGAATCTCTGACAACGAAGAAACCACTGCATTCGACTGGCTTTTTTCTGGCGAAAGCAATTTGCCAATAGGCTGTTGGCAGATTCGCCGTGAGGCTGGTTCACCAACATTTCTTCGACTTTTTTCTAGCGACGGCAATTCGGCAGTAGATTGCTGCCAAATCTGCAAGGCTCGTTTTCGATAGTTTAGAAAGAAACATCTAAACGCTTCCGGCTTTTGTATGTTTGCGTCGGCAGGACGTTTGTTTTCAGCGTTCATTCATCACCCCTCGGGCACGGGATTTGAAAACAGGATACTCTTTTACAGGTGCGTCGTAGTGCACGCGGGCATCAATGCCGAGTGCATCGAAGTGCTTCATGGCGCACTTAATCTTATAAACCTCGCTCTCGCGCAACGACTTTTTGTCGGTGATTTCGTTGGTGCCCTTGGTCTCGACAACAAAGTAGAATTCGGTTTCCTCTGCGTTTCGCAGGCATTTTCGTCGGAACACGACGCCGAAATCCGGGTTGTAAGGGCCGATAGGTGTGGGGATCTGATAGAATGCCGGAAGCTTCAGGAAGCACACGACTTCGTCGTCGTTGTCGACAAAATTGGCAAAGTTGCGTTCAAAGCTGCTTTCGAAAACAACGCTGTCATACAGCCCTCGGTTGGGGGTCTCGATCGTGTCGGCGAACGTGACTACGCTCGGTTCGAGGAGCGCAATGTCGAATGTGGCGCCCGACGGTGCGTAGCAAACACCGCGCAGAAGTTCATCAAGCTCGATCTCCCTGATGCGCGCTGAGGCCTCGTGAATAAAGCGTGTGGGATTAGCGATGATAGCCAAACGATTCGTCATCCCTTTCAAGATTCGAAGAACGGTGGGGTATGCAAGCGATGTGCCTTCGCTAAGCTCTTCGACAAGGTCCATCGCCCCGAACTTCGCTTGCAAACGTATGCGCGCACTGCCTTTGTGTTCGGTGGTGACACCGTCGGCATCAAGACGTTGCACGCGATTGAGGGCGACTTCGGCTGTGTAGGGCTCGATCTTGAGCGCGTTGAGTGCTTCGATAGCGCGTGTGACCACGATGTCGTCATCAAATACAACCGTGTAGTCGCTCCGCTGGCTCAGCCGTCGCCAAAATTCACGGAAAGAATCGCTCTCGTAAACGGTGTCATTGCGTTTGACGCTTCGTTTATGCGGGTGTTTGCCTTTTATTTTATGTCGGGTCTTGGCACCGGATGCAGTTGTGCCATAGATCTCCTTGATTTCACTTTGGTACTGATTGACAAAGGTTTCGTAGGTCTCATTCGGCACGATTGTCAGGAGGTTGATCTCTTCTCCTGCCGGACAGTCTTTTGCGTCATAGATGCGTTGCCCGTCCTGGTTGACACAAATTCGCAGTCCGCGTCCGATCTCCTGTCGTTTCTTGATTTCGCTGTAGCTTTGGTTGAGCGTGGCAATGTTGAAGATATTCGGGTTATCCCATCCGACTCCCAGAGCGGAGTGCGAGAAGATGAATTCAACGGGGTTTCCGATTCGGAGTAGTTCCTCTTTGCGCTTCAAGATGAGATCGAACAACTCCCGATTCGTTCGCATGGAGCGTTCGTTATCCGTGTACTCGCCTTTGGCTGTTTGCGCGAAGTAGTAGCCTTGAACTGCCGTGATCTCTTCTTCGGTTGCCTCGCGCTTCAGTCGATCCCGACAGACCTGCTGATATTTCTCAGCAAAGAGGCGGCGGATAATGCCGTCGGGTTGAACGTAGTTGTTAACCCGGTCTATAAAGATGAGGGAAAGGCATTTTATTCCGAGCGGGGTTAAACGTTCGCGCTTTGCAAAGTGGCTGTCGATTAGCCAATACAGCTGTTCGCCGAAGATGCCTTCGAGGTCGGCAGATTTCTCTTTCTCAACGACAACGGCGCCGTTTTCAAATTCGCACCGGTAGATACGTTCGCGCAGCGGCTTCGAGATGCGCCGGATGACATAGCCCCGGTAGCCAACGTTGTTAGTCTTTTCTTCCAGATCATCACCCACCTTGAGCAAGGGCGACTCACGCAACGCGAAACTGCCGTCGGTCTTGGCGTACCAAAGCCGCAGCTTTGCGCGCGGAGGCTTGCCATCCTGGTATGTCTGCACCTCTACCAGCTCGACGCGTAGTGTGGCCTCCTCGTTTTGTTCGGCAACTGTCAGCACCTCGATTTTTTTCACTAAGCCCTGCTGGTAGCTGTCGAATGGCGTCAGGCGGTGAACGAGATTTCGCATGACCTTATGCGTCGCGGAATAACGCAGTTTACACAGGGGGTTGAGTGCGTCGATGCGTGCGATAGAATTAGCTGTGTCCATGCCCTCTTGCGGCTCGTCCATGATGATAACTGGGCGTGTGCGGGAAATTGCTTCGATAAAAGGCATGTTGAAGAACAAGTCTTCCCGCTGGGCTTGGTTGAGGATGCGATCTTCGGCGTTGAATGACTGCACAGTCATCACCATGATTTGGGGATGTTGCTCTTCGACAAAGGTTGTGACGCGGTTCAGTCGTTTGCTATCGTATTCGAAGCAAGCGGGAGTGAAGCCGTAGACCTCGGCTAGCTGGCGTGCAAACCCCTCGAAGGTAGCGAGAACGCCTTCTTTGATGGCAACTGAGGGCACGAGAATAATAAACTTAGTGAAGCCGTATTGCCGATACAGCTCGTAAATTGTTTTGAGATAGACGAGCGTCTTGCCGGTTCCGGTTTCCATTTCGATGCAAAAATCGAGCGCATTGTCGAGACAGGCGGTTTCCTCGTCGAGTTCACTTTCTTTAATAACCGCATGCAGGTTCTCACGCACCTGTTCTGAATGGAGGGTCAGGACATTACTGCGCACACCTTCATGGCAGGCCATATCAAATGTATTGCAAGGCTGGCCTTCGAACAGCCGTATTACGGCATCAACAGCCTCTCGCTGGTACGCAAGATCTTCCAGTTTCAGTTCCATCAACAAGCCTATCTCAAAACACCTAATATCTATTTTTTTATCGCAACCGTTAATTGATGTATGAAAACATGAATCACTGATTTTTACAAGCTTATTTGGTTGTTTTTAGGGTAGAAAAATAGAGGGGTAGAGAAATGGGGTAGCGCGATTTTTTTTAACTACGAATAACGCGAATAACGCGAATAACACGAATGTTATTCAACTACGCACCATTCGCGCACATTCGAGTTATTCGTAGTTAAAATTAGACTGAGCGCACCCTTTTGCATTCTTAGTATGTTTCGTAGTTAAAGTGCAACCATTCTGATCCCCTATGTCCAGTGATCTGGACTGGCTGCTTCCCCGGTTTCTGTTATTAGGTTTGACCTCCGGGCACAGCCAGTAAAGTTCGGTTGCGCCCCGCAGCCGATCTAACGGAATATTGCAATTCGGAGATGTAAACATTGCGACCTCCCAAATTCATTTCACTTTGACACAGGTGCTCTCGTGCAGCCAGACCAGGTTGTTGTCCGGCAA